>CAITYE010000037.1 GCA_903896535.1 uncultured Paracraurococcus sp. | reverse complement strand
GACCACAAAAAATCCCGCCTAATCTTGAGGAATTGAGGCGTTGAGGCGGGCCCGGCCGCGCGCGCTGTGGCGGCGGGGATGAGGGGCGGATGTACGGTTTCAAGGAGCGGCGGGCGCCCCCCTGGGGAGGGAGCGCCCTGAGAGAACAGAATAGGGGTAAATAGTTAATAGAACATGGAGGGAACGGGGCCTTCACCCCATCCAGAAAGGGGCGCTCCCCTCCGCCCCCCCCTCCGCCGCCCGCCACTCCCCTTCCAGCCCGCCGCCGCCTACTCTGGATGCCAGTTTGAGGAGCGCGCCATGCCCGATTTCGATCTCGTTATCCGCAACGGCACCGTCGCCACCGCGACCGATGTCTTCGACAGCGATGTCGGCATCCGCGATGGCGTGATCGTGGCGCTCGGCCAGGGGCTCGGCGCCGGGGCGCAGGATTATGACGCGCGCGGCAAGCTGGTGCTGCCGGGCGGCATCGACAGCCACACCCATATTGCCGAACCCCGCACCGGCCCCACGGCCAATGCCGATAGCTTCGCGAGCGGCAGCGCCTCTGCCGCGCTGGGCGGCACCACCACGGTGATCGGCTTCGCCCGGCAGGCGCGCGGCGGCTCCATCGCCGCGGGCGTGGCCGAACATCTCGCCCGCGCCGCCGAAAGCCGCATCGACTACAGCTTTCATATGATCCTGACCGACCCCCGGCCGGACATCCTGGCCGAGGAATTGCCCAATCTGGTCGCCCAGGGGCATCGCAGCTTCAAGATCTTCCTCACCTACGAAGGCGCGCGGATTTCCGATGCCGAGGCGCTGGACGTGATGGCCACCGCCCGCCGGCTGGGCGCGCTGGTCTGCATCCACGCCGAACACCATGACCTGATCATGTTCTACACCCGGGCGCTGCTCGCCGCCGGCCTCACTGCCCCCAAGCACCACGCCTGGGCCAAGCCGATGGTGGTGGAGAGCGAATGCGTCCATCGCGTCTGCGCCATGGCCGAAGCGCTCGACGTGCCGATCCAGGTCTTTCATGTCAGCGGCGCGGAAAGCGCCGAGGAGATCGCCCGGGCGCAGGCGCGCGGCCTGAAAGTCTGGGGGGAGACCTGCACGCAATACCTGGTCCTGACCGCCGAGGATCTTGACCGCCCCGGCTTCGAAGGCGCGAAATACGTCTGCAGCCCGGCGCCGCGCAGCCAGGCCGACCAGGCGGCGCTGTGGGAGATGATCCGCCGCGGCGTCATCCAGAACGTCACCTCCGACCACGCCCCGACGCGCTATGCCGGGCCGGATGGCAAGACCGCCTTCGGCCTCGATGCCCCCTTCACGCAAATCCCGAACGGCCTGCCAGGGCTGGCCGCGCGCATGCCGATCCTGTTCAGCGAAGGCATGGTGAAGGGCCGGATCGACCTGCCGACCTTCGTTTCCCTGACCGCGACGCATGCCGCCAAGCTGTTCGGGCTGCATCCGCGCAAGGGGACCATCGCCATCGGCAGCGACGCCGATCTGGCGATCTGGGACCCGACGAAGCGCGTGACCCTGACCCAGGCCCTGATGGGCGATGCGAACGACCACACGCCCTATGAGGGGATGGCGGTGACCGGCTGGCCGGAAACCACGCTGGTGCGCGGCGTGCCGGTGGTCGAACACGGCCGCGTCGTCGGCGCCGCCGGGCATGGGCGCTTCCTGCCGCGCGGCCCCTATCCGATGATCGCCCCGCGCGGCGTCTTCCCCGGCCCCTTCAACCCGGTGGACGGCGTGGCGGTCTGATCCCCGCGGTTTCCTGGGCTGCGCGGCACAAGGCTTAGAGCATGCTGCGTTCACATGTGTTCACGCACCCTGCTCTAGCTTTTGTTGGGTCGCGGGATTCAGCGCCTTCGGCGATGCCGCCTCAACGCATCGCGCTCTAGAGCATGCTGCGTTCACATGCGTTCATGCAGCCCGCTCTAGCCTTTGTTGGATCGCGCGATTCAGCGCCTTCGGCGATGCCGCCTCAACGCATCCCGCTCTAGCCGCGTGCCGCGGGCATCATACCCAGGGCACGAGGTTTTGACCCGTGCCGAGCGCCCGAACGGGCACCGCGGCCAGTGCCGCGCTGCCGTCGCGGCCAACGCCGCGCTACCGAGAAAACCGGAGGTTTCCGCCCGGCGCTGGCGGGCCAGAAAAAACCGATACCAACGGTCAAAGGATTTGACCTTTGGTATCAGACCGGCGCCAGCCGCCGCAGCCCCACCAGCCGGTCGCAAAGTAGCAGGATGGCGACGGTCAGGGCGATCAGGCAGGTGCTGACCGCGGCGAGCGTCGGGTCCGGGCTGATCTCCAGGTAGTTCAGCAGCTGGATGGGCAGCGTCTTGGTCCGCACATCCACCAGGAACATGCTGACCGGGTAATTATCGAAGCTGGCGATGAAGGCGAACAGCGCGCCAGAGACGAAGCCCGGCAGGATATTCGGCACCAGCACCCGCCAGAGCGCGACCGGGTAACTGCACCCAAGCGTGCGCGCCGCATCCACCATGCCGAAGTCGAACAGGCTGAGGCTGGCCAGCACGGTGCGCATCACGAAGGGCAGCGTGATGACCACATGCGCGAGCAGCAGGGACCACCAGGCATCGCGCAGCCCGACCTCTCGCAGCGCCTGCAGCATGGCGATGCCCAGCACAAGGCCGGGCAGCATCAGCGGGGACAGCATGAAAGCGCTGACCGCCGCCGCGCCGGGGACCACGCCCCGCACCAGCGCAATGGCGCAGAGCGTGCCGAGCAGCAGCGAGATCACGGTCGCGAGCAGCGCCAGACGCGCCGAAAGGCCGATCGCGCCCAGCAGCCCGTCGACGCGGCCGATCTTCTCGTACCATTGCAGGGAGAAGCCTTCGGGGGGAAAGCGGAAGACCGGCGCCTCGGTAAAGGAGACGGGGATGACGACGAGGATCGGCAGCAGCAGGAACAGGATCACGAGCGCCAGCGCCCCGCCCGACAGCCAGCGGCCCAGCCGTTCCATCACCGCCCCCCAAGGCGGCGCTGCAAGGCCGCCGCGCCGACCACCACCGCCAGGGCCATTGCCAGCAGCACCGCCGCCATCGCGGCGCCGAGCTGCCAGTCGCGCAGGTTGAGGAAGGCCTTCGCCATGACCATCGACATGGTCATGTAGCGATCGCCCATCAGCAGGGACGGCGTCACATAGGCCGCGACCGAAAGCGAGAAGACCAGGGACACGCCGGCCACCACCCCGGGCAGGCTCAGTGGCAGGGTCACCCGGCGGAAGCTGAACCAGGGTGAGGCGCCGAGCGTGGCCGCGGCATCCGGCAGGCGCGGGTCCAGCATGCGCACGACCGCGAAAATCGGCAGCACCATGAAGGGCAGGAAGACGTTGATCATGCCGGCGTAAAGCGCGCCCTCGGTAAAGATCATCCGTACCGGCCGCTCGATCAGCCCGAGGTTGAGCAGGGCCCAATTCAGGATCCCGTCGCGCCGCAGCACGATGCCCCAGCCAAAGGATTTGACGATGATCGAGACGGTGAGCGGGAGGAAGATCAGCGCGAACAGCACCACCTGCCAGCCGCCGCGCGCCCGGGCCAGCGCGAAGGCCGCCGGATAGCCCAGCAGCAGCGCCCCGCCGGTGGTGATCAGCGCCAGCTGCAACGATGCGGCGATCACCCCCCGATAGTATGGATCGCCCAGCAGCCGCACATAGCCATCCAGCGTCCAACCCTCTGGCCCGCGGACCGAGGACCAGAGCAGCAGCAGCAGCGGCGCGAGGAAGACCAGCGCCAGATAGCCGACGCCCGGCAGCGCCAACAGGCCCAATGGATCGCGCTTCATGCGGCGGGAAAGACCATCGTGTCGGCGATGGGGAAGGCGAGCGGCACGGCGCTGCCAGGGCCGATCCCGGGCGGCAGGCGCGGCAGTTCCACGACGCCCCGGTCCTCGCCCGCCGGCAGGTCGAGATGCAGCTGGGTCCGGGAGCCGAGGAAGGAGACCTCGCTGACCCGGGCGGCCAGCGTGTTGCGCCCGCCGGGCGGCGTCTCGGTCAAGGTGACCGCTTCCGGGCGGACCGCCACCACGACGCGGCTGCCGGGCGCGAAGGCGCCTGGCGCCCGTACCGTCCCCAAGCGGGTCTCGACCGTCACCTCGCCCAGGCCGGCGGCGCTGACCGTCCCGCCGAGGCGCATCGATTGGCCGACGAAATCGAGCACGTAGAGCGAGGCCGGGCGCTGATAGAGCGTGGCCGGGTCCGCCAGCTGCTCGATCCGCCCGGCATTCATCACCGCGATGCGGTCGGAGACGACCAGCGCCTCCTCCTGGTCATGGGTGACGAAGATCGCGGTGATCCCGACCTCGCGCAGCAGATGCTTCAGCTCGACCTGCATCGTCTCCCGCAGCTTGCGGTCGAGCGCGCTGAAGGGTTCATCCAGCAGCAGCAGGGTCGGGCGCACGACCAGCGCGCGTGCCACGGCGACGCGCTGCTGCTGCCCGCCGGACAATGCCGTCACCGGGCGGTCGGCGAACTCGGCCATCCGCACCAGCGCCAGCGCCTCGGCGATCCGGGGCGCGGCCTCGGCGGCCCGCACGCCCTGCGCGCGCAGGCCGAAGCCGATATTTTGCGCGACCGTCAGGTGCGGGAATAGCGCGTAGTTCTGAAAGACCACGCCGACATTGCGCCGGTGCGCCGGCAGCGCCGAGATGTCGCGCCCGGCCACCGCGATGCTGCCGGCATCCAGGCGCAGCAGGCCGGCGATGCAGCGCAACAGCGTGGTCTTGCCGCAGCCGGACGGGCCGAGCAGCGAGACGAATTCACCCCGTGCCACAGCGAGCGACAGGTCGTCGAGCACGCTCGCCGTCCCGAACCGCTTGCTGGCCCCCCTTACCGCCAAATGCTGGTCGTTCAACGGGCGCTGATCTCGCGCTCGAAACGCTCGATCCAGCGATTGCGGTTATCGGCGAAATACTCCCAGTCGAGCACGACGAGATCGGGCAGGTTCAGCCCGGCCGGCGCGACCGCCTTGGTATTGGTCGGCTTGGAGAAGAAGGTGCCGGCCACCAGCGCCTGGGTCTCGGGCGAGAGCAGCTCGTTGATGAAGGTCTCACCAAGGGCCTGGTTGGGACCACCCTTCACCAGCGCGACACCGGCCGGCATCGCCACCGTGCCTTCCTTGGGGAAAGCGAGATCGACGGGTGCCTTCTGGCTTTTGCGGAACAGCGTGGTGCGGCTGTCGGGGGAGAGGTAGAGATCGACCTCACCGCTTTCCTGCAACTGTTGGGCCTGCGGCGGGTTGGTGGTGATCTGCAGGATATTGGGCTTCAGCTCCCGCAGCTTGCCGAAGCCCTCATCGGCCAGCTTCAGGCATTCGCCGAGCGGCTTGCCGGTCGCCAGATGGGTCGCGGCCAGCAGCGGCACCACGGCCTGGGTGATGCGCATCGAAATCAGGATCACCTTGTCGCGGTACTTGGGGTCCCAGACCTCCGCATAGCTGGTCGGTGCGGCCTTCATGTTTTGTGTCTGCCAGCTGATTGACGCGGCGGGGAAGCACCAATTCGCCCACATCGCCTCGCGCGGCTTCGCATCGGCCCGCAGATCCGCCAGGTTGGGGATCGCCTTGCCACGCAGCGGCTCCAGCAATCCCTCGCGCTCACCAAGGATGAGGACGGGGTCGTCCATCATCGTCACGGTCATCGTCGGCCGCGCCTTGTTGCTGCGGATTTTCTCAAGGTTGATCAGGCTGTTCGTGCCTTCGAACAGGATCTTGAAGCCGTGCTTCTTCTCGATGATCGGAAACAGGATGTCGGTCAGCCCGGGGGAGGCCGGGCCACCGACGAAGATTTCCGGGGTCTGGGCCCGGAGAGCCGCCGGCGCTGCCAGCATGGCGGTGCCCCCCAGAAGGGCACGGCGTGTCGCGAAAAATGGCATGGACGTTGAACTCCCTGGCAGGCCGAAGACTTGCCGCTTTTTCAAGCAAATCGCATGCCGGGCCCCGTCGCAGCATTGCCCGCCTGGGCGGATTATTCCAGCATCCTTCGCCGGCCTTCAGCGGCGCCTCCGCCAGCCGGGAAGGGAGAACCCATGTCCAGCATCCTGCCCGCCCCGCAGTGGCTCTGCGCCCGGCTGCTCGCCGGGCTGCTATGCCTGCCCGTCCTGGCCGCCGCGCAGACCGCCGCGCCGGCCGCCCCCGCCTTCGCCGATGCCGCGCCGAAGGAGGTCTGGACTGCCATCCCGGGCTTTGAGTCCGACCCGGCCTGGAGCGAGGATTTTTATGCCGTCCGCCGCGGTGCCGTCCGCCCCCGCATGAAGCTGTGGGAGGAAACGCCGGCCGACACCGCCGCCCTCGATGCCGCCTGGGAAAAGGGCATCCGCACCTATCTGCGCCGGGTCAGCGCCACCATGGGCGGCATGAACCACCCGGATGCGGCGGCGCGCACGGCGCTGTGCGAGAAGTTGCCAAGCTATCTGCACGACCATTTCATCCATACCGAAGGCCGGCGCGATATCGGCGAGGACCGTACCGGTGGCTTCGTCTTCCGCACCAAGCCGCAGCTGGTCCAGGCCTGCCGCAACCGCGCCTTCCGGCTGACCGGCTTCGCGCTTTATGCCGTCAGCGCCTGGGTGATGGCGGATCGCCGCACGGTGGTGGTGGAGGCCTGCTACGTCCACAACCAGTTCAACGACCCGAAGGTGCGCGGCGTTGATCAGGTGCAGATGAACGGCCGCCCGGTAGTGCCGCGCATCGCCAATGAGACAATCAGCATCGGCGCCGATGGGACGCCGCTGATCGAGAAGCACTGGGCGGTGGATAGTAACCTGGCGCTGGTCCTCGGCGGCTGCCGCGCCGGCTTGGCGACGAACTGAGGCGCCGGGGGGGGATTCGGCGGCGCTGCGCCGCCTGCGGTAGGATGCAGCCTCGCCCGAGGAGCCCTGCCATGACCGCACCCGCCGCCCCCCGCCGCCACCGGAGCCCCGGGGCATGAGCGCGCTGTCGGTCGCGATCGGCCGCTACCCGCATTCCGCCGCCCTGCTGGACGGCGCCGTCCCGCCTGGGCTGGATCTGGCCTTCGACCGCATCGCGCCGATCAACCTGGCTTTTGCGCCGATGGTCCGCACCGGCCGCTACGATATCAGCGAAATGGCCATCGCCACCTTCCTCCAGGCCCGCGCCTGGGGCAGCGACTTGGTGCTGCTGCCGGTGGTGATGCTGGCGCGCTTTCAGGAAGGCGCGATGTATTGCCGCAGCGCGGGGCCGATCGCCGGGCCGGCAGACCTCGCCGGGCGGCGCGTCGGTGTCAGGGCCTATTCGCAGACCACGGGGATGTGGCTGCGCGGCATCCTGGCCGAACAGCACGGCGTGCCGCCACAGGCGATCCGCTGGACCACGTTTGAGGATGCGCATGTCGCCGCCTATCGCGACCCGGATTTCGTCACCCGTGCCCCGGCCGGCGCCGACCTGCTGGCGATGCTGCGGGACGGCGCGCTGGACGCCGCGATCTTCGGCGCGGAACTGCCAGAGGAGCCGGGGCTGCGCCGGGTGTTTACCGACCCCGCGGCGGCCGGGGAAGCCTTCCGCGCCGCGCATGGCTTCGTGCCGGTGAACCATCTGGTGGTGATCAAGCCGGAGCTTGCCGCGCGGCCGGGCTTCGCGGCTGCGCTGACGCGGGCCTTCGGCGCGGCGGCCACCACGCGCGCCGCGCTGGCCGCGCCGCTGACGCTGGCGATCGCGTATAGTCTCGCGCACGGGCTGCTGCCGCGGCGGCTGAGCCTGGAGGAGGTCTGGCGCGGCCTGCCGGCGGAAGTCGGCTGAGCCGCGCTTGCGCCGCGTCCTGTTCCGCGCGCTTGCGCCGCATCCTGTTCCGCGCGCTTGCGCCGCGACGCGAAACCCGCCATATCGCGCGCCGCGCCTGGGTAGCTCAGCTGGTTAGAGCACGGCACTCATAATGCCGGGGTCGCCGGTTCAAGTCCGGCCCCAGGTACCACCGCGCGCCCTTCCTGGACCACACAGCGCTGACGCGACCGGACATTGACCGGACACGCTCCCCGGCCTTTGCCGATGGGTAGGTATTGGTGCGTGCTGCGTTCATCTGCGTTCACGCGCCCTGCTCTAACCTTTTGTTTGATTGCGGGATTCAGCGCCTTCGGCGATTCCGCCTCGACGCACCCCGCTCTAATCGCCCCGCGCGATAAACCCGCCGCCCAGCAGCCGAGTCCCCTCATAAAGGGCGCAGGCCTGCCCCGGCGCGGCGATAGCCGGCGCCGCCGGCACCACCGCCAGCCGCCCCGTCGCCGCGTCCCAGCTGACCACGGCCGGCTGCGGCGTCTCCCGCGCCCGCAGCTTCACCGTGCAGGCCAGCGGCGCCGTGGGGGGGGGGATGAGCCAGTTCATCTCCCTGACCGGGATCGTGGATTGCGGCAGCGCCGCCCGCGGCCCCACCACAATCCGCCGCGTCCCCGCTTCCAACCGCGCCACGTAAAGCGGCGTCTCGCCATCGCGGGAGGCCTCGCCCAGCCCGCGCCCCTGGCCGACCGTGTAGCGGCCCAGGCCGCGATGCGTGCCCAGCACCCGCCCGTCCAGATGCACGATCTCCCCAGGCAAGGCCGTCTCCGGCCGCAGCGCGGCGACGGTTTCGTGGTAGCGGCCGGTCGGGACGAAGCAGATATCCTGGCTATCCGGCTTGGCCGCGACGGCCAGGCCGAGCCGTTCCGCCACCGCGCGCACCGCCGCCTTGTCGGGGTAATCGCCCAGGGGGAAGCGCGCGAAGGCGAGTTGCGCCGGCGTGGTCGCGCAGAGGAAATAGCTCTGGTCGCGTTCGGCATCGGCGGCGCGGTGCAGCTCGGGGCCCGCCGGCCCGGCCAGCCGCCGGGCGTAATGCCCGGTGGCCAGCGCCTCCACGCCCAGGTCGCGGGCAAGTTCGACCAGGTCATGGAACTTCACGGTCTGGTTGCAGCGGATGCAGGGGATGGGCGTCTCGCCAGCAGCGTAGCTGGCGGCGAAATCCTCGATCACCGCGCTGCGGAAGCGCTGCTCGCGGTCCAGCACGTAATGGGCAATGCCCAGCCGGTCCGCCACATCGCGGGCGTCGTGGATATCCTGGCCCGCGCAGCAGGCGCCCTTCCGCGCGGTCGCCGCGCCGTGGTCGTAAAGCTGCAGCGTGGCGCCGATCACCTCATGCCCTTCGGCGTGCAGCAGCGCGGCGACAACGCTGCTGTCGACGCCGCCGGACATGGCGACGAGCACGCGCATCAGGCGCCCGCCCGGCGCGGCGGCGCGTCAGCGCGCGGCGGCATCGAACCCCTGCTGCCAGAAGCGCGCTTCCAGCCGCGCCGCTTCCCGGTAGGTGGCGCTGAGCATGGCGAAGCGCGCGCTGCCGCCATGGCTTTCGCCCAGCGCATCGATCCGCGCCGCGGCGGCGCGGGCCAGCTTCTGATACTCCTCCGCCCCGTAGGCATCGATCCAGGACTGGTAGGGATTGCCGGCGGCGCGGCGGCGCGGATCGGCCAGGATGCGCAGCGCCACTTCCCCATAGCCGACCGTGCAGGGGGCAAGCGCCACTTCCAGATCCAGAATATCCCCGGCCAGCCCGCGATCGATGACATAGCGGGTATAGCTGACCGTCTCGGCGCTTTCCGGCGTGGCCCGCACCTCAGCTTCGGGGATGCCCCAGCCCTCGCAGTACTTCAGGTGCAGCAGCGTCTCCGACAGGATGGCGGCGATCGAGGCGGTCTTGTCGCGCATCGCCTCGATGCTCTCCGCCTTGAAGACGGCGAGCGCCTTGGCGCGGGCGAAGTGGATCAGGAACAGATAGTCCTGGATCAGATAGGTGCGGAAGGCAGCCAGCGGCAGCGTGCCGTCGGACAGGCCCTGCACGAAGGGGTGCCAGGTATAGGCCTGCCATTCCGCCGCACAGTCCGCCCGCAGCCGGCGGAACAGCCCGCCGGGCGCGCCGAAATCCGTCTCCCAGCGCGGCTCAGAGCCCGGCATTGCGCGACCCGGTCGGCAGCCGCACCACCAGCCCGTCCAGCGCCTCTGTCATAATGAGCTGGCAGCCGAGGCGCGAGGTCTCCTGCAAGTCGAAGGCGAGGTCGAGCATATCCTCCTCATCCTCGGTCGGCGTGGCGAGCTGGCCGAACCAGCCGGTATCCACGATCACATGGCAGGTGGAGCAGGCGAGCGAGCCTTCGCAGGCGCCTTCGATATCGACGCCATGCTTGTGCGCGATCTCCAGCACGGAGAGCCCGAGCGGCGCGTCCACCTCGCGGCGGGTGCCATCCCGCTCGATGAAGGTCATCTTCGGCATACGCGATCAGTGCTCCCTTTCGGCCAGGCCGCGCCAAGCGGCGGCCAGCGCGGCAGCGGCGGCGGTGGCCTCCGCCGGCGAGGTAAAGCGGCCGATCCCGATCCGCAAGGTCGCCCGTGCCTCGGCGTCTGGAATTCCGAGGGCGCGGAGCACGTAGGAGGGCTCCACCTCGGCCGAGGAACAGGCCGAGCCGGTGGAGGCGCAGACCATGGGCGCGGCGCGGAGCAGCGCCTGCGCATCGATCCCGCCGGGGAAGGTCAGGTTCAGATTGCCCGCCACCCGCGCAGCGCGGGTGCCGTTCACGCGGAGCCCGGGGATATCGGCCTGCAACGCCGCCAGGAACAGGTCCCGCTGCCCGGCGATGCGCCCGGCATCGAGCGTGCCTTCCCCTGCTGCGATCCGCGCCGCCTCTCCAAGCCCCACGATCAACGGCGCCGGCAGGGTGCCGGAGCGCAGCCCCCTCTCCTGCCCGCCGCCGGAGAGCAGCGGCACCAGCCGCACCCGCGGCCGCCGGCGGACATAAAGCGCGCCGATGCCCTTCGGACCATAGATCTTGTGGCCGGAGAGGGAGAGCAGATCGGCCTGGATCGCCGCGACATCCAGCGGGATGCGCCCGGCGGCCTGCGCCGCATCGGTGTGGAACAGCGCCCCGGCCGCCTTGGCCAGCGCGCCGATGGCGGCGAGGTCCTGCACCACGCCGATTTCATTGTTCACGGCCATGACGGAGACGAGCAGCGTGTGCGCATCGATCGCCGCCGCCAGCCGGTCCGGGTCCGCCAGCCCATCCGGTCCGACCGGGAGGATCACCGCCTCGAACCCCTCCGCCGCCAGATCACGGACGCTTTCGAGGACGCATTTATGTTCGGTGGCCAAAGTCACCAGGCGGCGGCGCGGGCTGCCCTGGCTGGCGGCGAAGCGGGCCGCGCCCTTGATGGCGAGGTTATTGGCCTCCGTCGCGCCCGAGGTGAAGACAATCTCCCGCGCCTCGGCCCCGATCAGCGCGGCGACCTGTTCCCGGGCGGCGTCCACGGCCGCTTCGGCGGCGCGGCCGAGCGCGTGTTCGACGCTGCCGGGATTGGCGAAGTTCTGTTCCCACCACGGCCGCATGGCCGCGAGGACGCGCGGGTCCACCGGCGTGGTGGCGTGATTGTCCAGATAGATCGGGCGGTTGGGCAGCATGGGGGGAAGATGGGCCGTCAAGCCGCCCGCCGCGAGAGGCGCCCCCGCATCATCGCCCAGGCCTCCAGAAACCGCTCCGGCGCGTCCTCTGGCGCGTTCCAGGGCAGGGAGACGCGCAGGCCGCAGCCGGCGGCCTCCCCCGCGCCCATGGCGGCCAGCACATGGCTGCGCGTCACCTTGCCTGAGGAGCAGGCGGCGCCGGCCGAGGTGGCGATCCCCGCGAGGTCGAGGGCGATGACCTGGGTTTCCGCCGCCGCCCCGGGCAGCACGATGAGGCTGGTATTGGGCAGGCGCGGCGCGCCCTGCCCGGCGATCCAGGCCTCTGGCGCCAGGGCGGCGATGCCGGCCTCGATCCGGTCGCGCAGCGCAGCAAGGCGCGCGGCTTCGCCCAGCTCCGGCAGGGCGGCGGCCATGCCGGCGATGGCGGGCAGCGCCTCGGTCCCGCCGCGGCGGCCGCGTTCCTGCCCGCCGCCGGCGATCAGCGGGGGCAGCACGGTGCCGGGGCGCAGCAGCAGCGCCCCGGCGCCCATGGGCCCGCCCAGCTTGTGGCCGGACAGCGCCATGCTATCGCCGATCAGCGGCGGGTTCAGCCGGCCCGCCTGCACCGCATCCACATGCAGCCGTGCGCCCGCAGCGGTGCAGAGCGCGGCGGCTGCGGCCAGCGGGTGCAGCACGCCGCTCTCGTTATTCGCCGCCATCAGGCAGACCAGAGCGGGCGGCCCATCGGCCAGCAGCGCGGCGAGGGCCTCGAGGTCCACCTGCCCCGCGGTGCCGACGGGGAGGGGGGTGGCGCCGGGGGCGGCGGCCAGCACTGCCGGGTGTTCGGTGGCGCCGATCAGCAGCCGCCGGCCGGCGCCCAGCGCCTGGATCGCCAGCGCATTCGCCTCCGTCCCGCCGCTGGTGAAAATGATCTCACCGGGGGCGGCGCCAAAGCGCTGGGCCAGCGCGCTGCGCGCCGCTTCCAGCAGGCGGCGGGCGGTGCGCCCATCGGCATGCACGGCAGAGGCGTTGCCGACGGCATCCAGCGCGGCCAGCACCGCCGCCCGCGCTGCCGGGCGCAGCGGCTCGGTTGCATTGGCATCCAGATAGAGCCGCACCATCGAGCCGCCCCGGGCCTCAGTCGGCCACGGCGGCGCTGAACGCTGCGACCGGCAGCGGGCTGCCGGCGCGGCCGGCGACGCGGCCTGCCACCACATCGGCCAGCGTCACGCCAGCGAGGAAGCTGCGCAGATGCGCGCCGAGTTCGAACCACAGATCATGGGTCAGGCAGCGCCGACCCGCGAGGCAGCCGGGGGAGTTCTCCTCGCAGCGGGTGGCGCGCAGCGGTTCTTCCACGGCATCGGCGATATCGGCGATGGCGATGCTCTCCGCCGGGCGGGCGAGGCGATAGCCGCCGCCCGGGCCGCGCGCCCCGCCGACCAGGCCGCTGCGGCGGAGATTGCCAAAGAGTTGTTCGAGGTAGGCGAGGGAGAGCGCCTGCGCCTCGGCGATCTCACCGAGGGAGACCCGCCCGCCCTCGCCGCAATCCTGCTGGCGGGCGGCGAGCTCGACCATGGCCATGACGGCGTAGCGGCCGCGGGTGGATAGACGCATGGGCTCATTTCCCCCGGAAATTCATCAATATTTGCCTATCCGGCCCAGCTGGCGAGAAAGATGCGCCGCTGGGTCGGATTCCCTTATCAAACTCCGGCGCGCCGGCTTATAAACGCGCCACCCCGGAGGTATGGAAGCCTGCTTCGGGGTGCCTGACCTGGGTTTCGCCGTGGCGCCGGGGCTGATTGCCGGTGTGCAGCGAAGCTAGGTATGCGAACCGTGCCGGTCAATCTGCCCGGGCCCCGGTCGTGGTGGTGGAACATCGGCGGCTCGCCATGCGCGATCCGGCGGGACGGTTCCGGAAGGCTTCCCCAGCATGCGCCCGGCGCGCTGGACTGATGGGCTGTTCGGGGCGCTGCCGGCGTCCGGATTGGTCGGTCGTCCGAATGCGCCGCGGTCAACCAGAAGTGGACTCAAGGGACGATGCCTGAGGTCATGTTCCCCGGCCCGGATGGCAGGCTCGAGGGCCGCTATCACCATTCCAAGCAGGCCAATGCGCCGGTTGTGCTGCTGCTGCACCCCCATCCGCTGCATGGGGGGACCATGAATAACCGGGTGACCCATGCCCTGTTCCAGCGTTTCCAGGGGCTCGGCTTTTCCACGCTCCGCTTCAACTTCCGGGGCGTTGGCCGCAGCCAGGGCCGCTACGATGGCGGCATCGGGGAAATCTCAGACGCGGCCTCGGCGCTCGACTTCCTGCAGGCGGTCAATCCCAGTGCGCACAGCCTTTGGGTCGCCGGTTATTCCTTCGGCGCCTATGTCGGCATGCAGCTATTGATGCGCCGGCCGGAAATGGGCGGCTTCGTCTCCATCGCCGCCCCGGCCAGCCACTATGATTTCGGCTTCCTCGCGCCCTGCCCCTGCAATGGGCTAATCCTGCATGGGGAGGCCGATGAGCTGGTGCCCGAAGGCGCCGTCCGCAAGCTGGTGGACAAGCTGAACACCCAGCGCGGCATCACCATTGATTACCGCACCATGCCGGGCGCCGGCCATGTCTTCACCCCGACTGAGGTCGAGGAGGTGGTGAACCATGCCGAAGATCACGTCCTTTCGCGCATGAACCGCAGCCGGATGGCGCTGGCCGCCGACTGATACCCACGGCACGAGGCTTTGCCTCGTGCCGAGCGCCCGGACGGGCGCCGCGGCCAGTACCGCGCGGCCGTCGCGGCCAACGCCGCCAAAGGATTGCACCGTTGGGATGACCCCGCCGCCGGTCCCCGGGCGCGCGGGGCGCTTTGCGTTTGGCCGGCCGGCATGCTGAAAATCCAGCAAAACAGCGGCTGCTGAAGGCCCAAAATTTTCGCGCGCCAGAAAGCTGTTCAGATGCGGTCCATCTGAACGGCACCTGCGCGCCGCCGTCAGGGAGGAAACCATGCGTCGCCGCAGCCTGCTCGTTGCCCCCGTCAGCCTTGCTCTACCAGGCCTCGCCCGCGCCCAGGCTTTCCCGGAGCGGTCGATCAGCATGATCCTCGCCTTCCCCGCCGGGGGCGGCACCGATATCGCCGCGCGGCCGTTGGCGAAGGTGATGGAGAAATATCTGGGCCAGCCGGTCGTCATCAATAACCGGCCCGGCGCGGGGGGCGAGATCGGCTTCACCGAGCTCGCCCGCGCCAAGCCCGATGGCTACACGGTCGGCTTCATCAATACGCCGACCATCGTGACCATCCCGATCGAGCGGCCGGCGGCGCGCTTCCGGCTGGATGACATCGCCCCGATCGTGAACATCGTGGACGATCCCGGCGCCATCTGGGTGCTGCCGGACAGCCCGATCCGCAGTGTCGCCGACCTGGTGGCGGCGGCGAAGCAGCGGCCGGGGCAGATCAGCTACGGCACCTCCGGCATCGGCTCGGACGATCATCTGGCGATGCTGGCGCTGGAACGGGTGGCGGGGATCCAACTGCTGCACATCCCGTTTGCCGGCGGCGCGCCGGTGCGCACCGCGACGTTGGCCAAGCAGATCGAGCTGGCGGTGACCAATATGGGCGAGGCGATCGCCGATTACCGCCAGGGCCAGTTCCGCCCGATCGGCCAGATGGGCGTGACGCGTTGGTCGGTGATGCCGGATGTGCCGACCTTCCGCGAGCAGGGTTTCGATGTGGTCGAGGGTTCGATGCGCGGGCTGGCCGCCCCGGCCGGCCTGCCGAAGCCGATCTTCGATCGGCTGGTGGCGGCCGCCCGCAAGGCCACCGAGGACCCGGAATGGCAGCAGCTTGCGAAGAATAGCGAGCAGCCGATCCGCCTGGTCTGGACCGAGGACTACAAGGCCGAGCTGGTCGCCTTGCAGACCCGCTGCGCCGCGCTGTGGCAGCAGCACCCCTGGCGCGACTGATCCCAGCGGTCAGCAGACCTGACCTCTGGATGGCTGTTTTCTGGCCCTTCATCGCCGGGCGGAAACCTCCGGTGTCCTGGGTTGCGCGGCACTGGCCGCGACGGTTGCGCGGCACTGGCCGCGACGGTTGCGCGGCACTGGCCGCGACGGTTGCGCGGCACTGGCCGCGACGGTTGCGCGGCACTGGCCGCGACGG
>CAITYE010000036.1 GCA_903896535.1 uncultured Paracraurococcus sp. | reverse complement strand
TTCTTCATCATGCCGGCCGGGATGCTCGCGGTGGCGCTTTTGCCGTTCGGGCTGGAGGATTGGGCGCTGCGGCCGATGGGCTGGGGGATCGAGGCCATGCTCGGCATTGCCCGCTGGGTCGCCGGTTGGCCGGGGGCGAGCCTCGCCGTGCCACCGCTGCCTGGCTGGGGCCTGGCGGTGGCCAGCCTCGGGCTCGTCTGGCTCTGCCTCTGGCGGGCGCGCTGGCGGCTGTGCGGCCTGCCGCTGCTGGCCTTGGGCCTGGCGGCGACCACCTTCGACCGGCCGCCGGATATCCTGGTCTCGGGCGATGGCCGGCTGATCGCCCTGCACGCCGGCGAGGACCTTTTCTGGCAGCGCCAATCCGGCGCAGGTCGTCTGGACCGGGAGGCCTTCGCCCGCCGCTACGGGTTGGCGAGCGCCGAGCCCCTGCCGCGGGAGGGCAGCCTCGGCGAAGGGCGCATCCTCTGCAGCCCGGGCGCCTGCACGCTCGGCGCCGGGCCCGCGCGGGCCGTGCTGCTGCGCGGCGCGCCGCCAGCCGAAGCCTGCGCCAACGCCGCCTTGGTGCTTTCGGCTGAGCCAGTGCGCGGGCGCTGCGCGGCGGCGGTGATCGACCGCTTCGCGGTCTGGCGCCAAGGGCCGCACGCGGTCTGGCTGGGACCGGCCGGGGTGCGTATCCTGAGTGACCGCGCCGCCCGTGGCGACCGCCCCTGGGTGCCGCCGCCGCCCCTGCCGCGCGGTAGCCCGAGCCCCGACCCGCCAGCGCCGGTCGAATAGCCGCCCCGCTGCCGACTTGGCGCCGGTCGCCATCCGGGGCAAAACGCGCTGCTGCGGATATCTGCGTTTGTCAAAGACCCACACCACCACGGCCTTGCCGCCGCCTTCCCCCCGGCTGCTGCGGATTGCCGCCGGCAGCGTCGGCCTCGCTTGCCTTGTGCTTGGGCTGAAAGTGGCGGCGTGGTGGCTGACCGGCTCGGTCGCGCTGTTCGCCGACGCGATGGAGAGCATCGTCAATGTCGCCGCCGCCGCCGCCGCCTTCTTCGCGCTGCGGCTTTCGGCAGAGCCCGCCGATGATGAGCATCCCTATGGCCACGCCAAGGCGGAATACTTCTCGGCGGTGCTTGAAGGGGCGCTGATCATCGTTGCCGCGCTGGTCATCCTGCACGCGGCCTATGGCGCCTGGCGGGCGCCGCAGGTGCCATCCCAGCCCGGGTTCGGGCTCGCTGTCTCGGCCATTGCGACGATCGCCAATGCCGGCTGGGCCTGGCTGCTGTTCCGCACCGCCCGGCGTGGCCGGTCCCCGGCCTTGCTGGCCGATGCGCGGCATCTCGTGTCTGATGTCATCACCTCGGCCGGGGTGCTGGTCGGGGTCGGGCTGGTGGCGCTGACTGGGCTGCTCTGGCTGGATCCGCTGCTGGCCGGGGCGACGGCGCTGAACATCCTGTGGTCGGGCGGCAGGCTGGTCCGCGAGAGCGTCGGCGGGCTGATGGATGAGGCGGTGCCGCCCGAACAATTGTCCCGCATTCGCGCCGTCGTCGGGGCCGAGGCAGAGGGCGCGATCGAGGCGCATGACCTGCGCACCCGCCATGCCGGCCGCCTGACCTTTATCGAGTTCCATTTGGTGGTGCCCGGGCAACTCAGCGTGGCCGAGGCGCATGGCATCTGCGACCGCATCGAGGCCGGGCTGAAGGCCGAGGTCGAAGGTGCGGTCATCACCATCCATGTCGAGCCCGAGGACAAGGCGAAACGGCAGGGGGTGCCGGTGCTGTGAGCGCCGCCCTCGCCCTGCCGGGCGCCGGGCCGAGGCCAACGATCCCGCCGCTGCCGCGAAACCGCTGGGGAGCCATCGCCTCCGTGCTGTTGCACGGCCTGTTGATCGCGGGGCTGTTCGGCTGGCTGGCGATCGACCCGGCGCCGGAGGTGACGCCGGAGGATGGCGTCTCCATCGTGTGGGAGCAGGTGCCGGAGGAAGATGCACGCCTGAATACTGGCGAGCCGCCGCCGCCGCCGCCTGCGCCAGTCCTGGCCGAGCAACCTACCCAGCCGGCGCCGCCGGCCGCCACACCGCCACCCCCAAAGGCCGCGCCGCCGCCCAACCCGCCGCCCCGCGCGGCGATCGAAGCCCCTGCCGCAACGCCAGCGCCGGCCCCGGCCACCGCCGAGTTGCCGCCGCCGCCCCCCATGGCGCGTGATATCGCGACCTTACCGCCCCCCCCGCCCGAGGCTCCGGCGGAACGGCAACAGCAGGAAGCGACTGCGCCGGCTGAGGAAGATCTGCCCCTGCCGACCCCGGCGCCGCCAGCGCCGCCACCGCGCGAGAAGCCGCCCGAGAAGCCACCCGAGAAACCACCCGAGAAACCTCCCGAAAAGGCGCCGCCGAAGCCTGCCGCGCCGCGTACCCCCCCGCCGGCACGAGCAGCTTCCCCAGTCACCGGCCCGGCCTCGGCCGCCCCGCCGCCGCCGCTATTCGGCCAGGGCGCCCAGCCC
>CAITYE010000035.1 GCA_903896535.1 uncultured Paracraurococcus sp. | reverse complement strand
TTGGATGGCGGTCTGCGGGAAGTCTATGCGGGCCTTTCCGGCATCCTCGGGCTGGCCGTGCCGCGGTTTGAGCCGCAACTCGGCCCGCGCAATCAAACCGAGCCTTTCGCCCTGCAACAGGGCGTGCTGCGGGACCCGGCGGCCTTCACCATCGCCCCTGGTGTGCCGCTTTGGCAGCAAGGAAACCCGCGGACCTTCCTGGTCCACCAAGCCGATACGGATGCGCTGAACTGGCAACGCGGCGCCGCGGGGGCGGCCCTGCAGCGCTTCATCCGCTCCGTGATGACGGAGACCGATAGGGCACGATGCCTTGGTATCCTCTGGCTGCAGGGCGAGGCTGAGGCGCCGACAATGCAGCGCGGCGATAGCTTCATGCACGCCTTTGCCATGCGCCGCCTGCTGACCTTCGTGCGTGCCGATTTCGGTCGCCCTGCGCAGGGCGCCAATGCATTGCCGGCGTTTTTCTGGACGCCCCCTCCGTATGGCGGTGTGAACGAAGGACAGCGCTGGGCACGCGAAGCGCTGGCGAGCTTGCTCGACGATGAGGATGTGAACGCCAGTCTCGTCGCCCCACAGACTGCGGATGTCGATTTTCGGGGCGATCTCGATACCAGCATGCCGGAAGGCCTGGATATGCGCCGGATCGCCCGGCGCATGGCGCTTGGCCTCGCCCGCGGCTTTGGCAGCCCAATCCGCTACCCTGCCTTCGGCCCGCGCATCACCGAAGTGCTCTCGACCAATCCCTTCACGACGGAGGTCATCATCGCGATGGATCGGGGAACGACCATCAAGGTGAACGGCCAGGCTCATGATGGCCGGGGCTGGTCCGTAACGACGCTTGGCGAGACCCGTGCGGTGCACTCAGTGCACCGCGCCGGCCCGACCCGCCTGTTGCTGCGGCACCAGATCGCTGGGCCACGGCGGACGATCGCCTATTGCCTTTTTGGCGAACGGTTGGGACGCGGCAACGCGATCACCGATGACTGGGGTTCGATGGGCGAAATGCCTGACGGCATGGCCCCTGACTGGCGCTTCGACATGCCACTGCAGCCGACCCTGCGGCCGCTCTACGCCGGTTGATCGCGGCCTGCGTGCGCTCGCGGCACGTGTTTCGCTTGGAAACGTCGTCCGCTAGGAAGATATTATGACCGATCCCAGCCTGCTGCCCGCCGCCGAAGCCGTCCGCCGCATCGCCTTAGGCGACCTGTCCGCGACCGCCCTCACCGAAGCCTTCCTCGCCCGGATCGCCCAGCGCGAGCCGGCGTTGCGGGCCTTCGTCCAGCACGATCCCGCACTCGTCCTGCGTGAAGCGGCACGACGCGACGCTAGCCGGGCGGCTGGGCGGCCAGCCGGCCCACTCGAAGGCATCGCCTTCGGCGTCAAGGATGTGCTCGATACCGCAGACCAGTTGTCGCAGTACGGCTCGCCGATCTGGGCCGGGCATCGGCCGCGAAGCGATGCCGCCTGCGTGGCGCTCGCCCGCCGCGCGGGCGCGGTCATTCTTGGCAAGACCGTTACGACGGAGTTTGCCACCCGCCGTCCGGGGCCGACGGCCAACCCAGCCAACCTCAACCATACGCCGGGCGGCTCCTCCTCGGGCTCGGCGGCGGGCGCAGCAGCAGGTTTCTTTCATGCCGGCTTCGGCACCCAGACCGCCGGCTCCATCCTGCGCCCGGCCGCTTTCTGCGGTGCTGTCGGCTTTAAGCCGTCCTTCGGCACGCTGCATCGCGGCGGCATGAAGGTGATGTCCGAAAGCCTCGATACGATCGGCGTCCTCACCCGCAGCACCAGCGATGCGGCCACTGTCATGGCGGGCTTGACCGGTGGTGATTTCGGCACGCCGGAGACCAAGCCCGGCCGTGCACCTCGCCTCGCCGTTGTCCTGGGACCCAACGAAGACCTCGCTGCGCCGGAGACACGGGCGCTGCTCGAGCATGTCTCCGGCCTTGCTGCGAAAGCAGGCGCCAGCGTCGCGCAAGTGGCGCTGCCGCCGGCGGTCCTGGCCGGCTTTGCAGCCCACGCCTTGGTGATGAACGGCGAAAGTGCGCAGGGGCTGGCCTGGGAGGCGGATCATGCCTGGGCACAATTCTCGCCAGTGCTGCGCGAAGCACAGGCGCGCGGCCGCGGCTACAGCCTGGCGCAGGTCAATGAGGGCCGCGCTGCCTTCGCCGCTGCCCGCGCCGCCTTCGCCGATGTGATCGCAGGCTATGACGCGGTGCTGACGCCCGCTGCCCCGGGGGAAGCGCCAGAGGGCCTCGAATGGACCGGCGATCCTGGTTTTAATTCGCTCTGGACCCTGCTGCATGTCCCTTGCGTGAGCGTGCCGGTGGGTCCCGGGCCGCGCGGCCTGCCCCTTGGGGTCCAGGTGGTGGCGGCCTTCGGTGCGGATGCAGCCTGTCTCGCCTGGGGCGAATGGGTCCGGCAGGTCACGGCGGGGTGAACCACGTCACCCACCCGCGCCCCTCACGTCAGTCGGTTGCGGATCTATCAAATCAGGATGTGATCCTGCGCCAGCACCGATCAGGTGGGTCCACCTGATCGGTTATGCCTTCGCGGATGGGACACGCGGTTCGCGGTCCAATCAGTTGGCCTGACGCCGCAGGAAGGCAGGGATATCGAGGCCGATATCTTCCTGCTGCATCTGCCGAGCCGGGCGCGGCGCTTCAGGGATGGTCTCGATCCGCGGTGCAGGCGGGGGTGCAGGCGGCGCGATGGGGGCTTCGCCGAGATTTCGCCTCATTAGGCCGGAAGCCCCGCCGGTGACCTTGCGGAACAGTTGCCCGATACCACCAGCGGCTTGCTGCGGTCGCCGTGGCGCGGCCACTGGCGCGGGCGAGACATCAACCACAGGCTCGACCTCCGTGACCGCAACCGGCGTCAGGGTGATGCTCGGGGACGAGGTCTCGAGGATCTCGGGCTCCATAGCGATTGCGGTGGCTGCCGCCCCCTGAGCAGTCGCCGCCGGGCGGAGGAAGCTGCCAGGGACGACTGTCGCTCGGCGAACCGCCGCAGCCGGTGACGCTGCCGCAGAGGTGGCAGCGGCCTTAGCCGCGACAGGCTGGGCGGGTGAGCGACCACCCGCGACCACAGTAAGCCCTTCTGGCTTGCTGGCCTGCACGGGCAGCGCGTCGATGCCGGTCGCCACGACCGAGACCCGCAACCGGCCATTCAGCGCTTCCTCGACCGAAGAGCCGAAGATGATGTTGGCATCCTCATCGACCTCGCGACGGATGCGGTTCGCGGCCTCGTCGACCTCGAACAGCGTCATATCGTAGCCGCCGGTGATATTGATCAGCACGCCGCGAGCGCCCCGCAATGATGCGTCGTCGAGCAAAGGGTTGCTGATGGCGCGCTCGGCGGCCTTGACGGCACGATCTTCGCCCTCGCCTTCGCCGGTCCCCATCATCGCCTTGCCCATCTCAGCCATCACCGTGCGGATGTCGGCGAAATCGAGATTGACGAGGCCGGGCTTCATCATCAGGTCGGTGACGCCACGCACCCCGTCATAGAGCACCGCATCGGCCATCTTGAAGGCTTCGGCAAACGTCGTCTTCTCATTTGCCATCCTGAACAGGTTCTGATTCGGGATGATGATCAGCGTATCAACGAAGCTCTGCAGCTCCTCAATTCCGGCATCCGAAGCGCGGCGGCGTTTCGGCCCCTCGAAGTCGAATGGCTTGGTCACCACCCCGACCGTGAGAATACCACGCTCCCGCGCCATGCGGGCGATCACCGGCGCCGCGCCGGTACCGGTCCCGCCGCCCATGCCAGCGGTGATGAAGACCATGTGGCTGCCGTCGAGATGACGGGCCAGTTCCTCAGTCGCTTCCTCGGCAGCGGCGCGGCCGATCTCCGGCTTGGCGCCAGCGCCGAGCCCTTGGGTCAGATGCGGACCGAGCTGCACCCGGCGCTCGGCACGGCTGTGGACCAGCGATTGGGCGTCGGTATTGGCGACGCAGAACTCTACGCCATCAAGGCCCATTGCGATCATGTTGTTGACCGCATTGGTCCCACCGCCACCCACACCGACAACGGTAATCCGAGGGCTGAAATCGGTGTGCTGGGCGACGGGAAGTGTCAGATTCAGGGTCATGGCGGGCCTCTCCTGCAGGGGAGTTTAATTGCGGGGGGCGATTCGCGTCCCGGGTTCGTCTGGGCTTGCGCCGAGTCGTCCACAGGAATTTTAGCGTCCAGGGCATGCGCGAGGGGGGGCATCAGGCGCGCGCCCGCAACCAGTTAACGAGACGACGGAAGCTACCCGCAGGCCGGTCGATACCCGGCTGCAGGTCAAGCAGCGGTCGACCGTCGCCGGCGCACCAGGCCAGCAGGCCGAGCGGGGCCGCGAAAGCCGGGCCAGCCGCGGTATCGGGCAAACCACGGATCGCGTGCGGCCGGCCGCTGCGCACCTGCCGATCCAGCACCCGACCTGCCAGTTCTCGCGCCCCGACGAGTTGGCTCGCCCCACCGGTCAACACGACCCGGCGACCCATCTCCTGTCCCAGGCCGGCGGCATCCAGCCGGTCCTTCAACAGCTCGAAGGTCTCCTCGAGCCGTGGGCGGATGATGCCAACAATCATTGAGCGCGGCACCCGTGCGATCTGGTCCTCATCCTCGCCGACCATCGGCACCGGCAGGAATTCACGGTCATCTTCAGGAGCGCTCAGCGCCCCGCCATGCAGCGTCTTCAGACGCTCAGCATGCACGACCGGCGTTGAGAGCAGGCGGGCGAGGTCGTTGGTCACATGCCAACCCCCGACAGGGAGCTGGGCGGTGTGCAGCAGGTGCCCCTCGCCAAAGACCGCCAGGCTGGTGGTCCCGCCACCCATGTCTATGACCGTACAGCCGAGCTGCTTCTCATCCTCCACCAGCGTAGCGAGGCCTGCAGCAAAGGGGGCCGCGACGAGTTCCGCCACCTCCAGGTCGCAGCGCATCAGACAAGCGCCGAGATTGCGCAATGAGGTCTCGGCCGCATCGACGAGATGCAGCCTTGCGGTCAGCTCCTCGCAGATCATGCCGCGCGGATCATCAGCCCCGGGGGTTGCATCGACCGTGAAGCCGAGCGGAAAGCCGTGCACCGTCTCGCGGCCATCCTCGGCCACCCGACGACGGCCTTCACCCACAATCGCCCGCAGATCGAGTTCGGTGACAGCGCGTCCACTGATCGGCCAGATGATGTTTTGGTGCCGCGACGCCGGCTGCCCGCAGGAAAGGTTGACGATAACCGTGCGGAGCTGGGTATCGGCCATCTCCTCGGCCTGGGCGACGGCGGCGCGGATCGCCCGCTCAGCCGCCTCGAGGTCAATGATATTCCCGCCCTTCACGCCCTGGCTGCGCTGCCAGCCGAAGCCTAGGGCACGCGGCTCTCCGTCACTCTCGATCCGAGCGATGATACAAACAATCTTGGTGCTGCCGATATCCAGCACGCCGAAACTGCCCTGCTTGGCACCACGGCGGCGGCGAGCGGGTGCGGGAGGTTCAGGGGTGCCGAGGCGAGCGAGTTGGTTCATCCACGCCCGCTCCGCGGTTTCGGCGGCACGGATAAAGGTAAGGGCGGCTCCGCGGCCGGTACCGGGCTGTTCGCCACCCGCACCACCATCTTATCCGGCAGCCGCAGGTCAATCAGCGCGACCGGGCGATCGAGCAGGGCTTGGCTTGCCTGCAACTCCGCCAGGCGGCGCAAAGCCGCGGCTTCATGGCCTTCCGGAAGCAGCACCTCAGCCTTGTTGCGGAGGAGAAGATTCCAACGGCGATCCGAGATGCGGACCAGCGCCTGCACTCGCTCGCGCACCGCAGGATGCGCGGCCAGTTGATCGAGGACCTTCCCCGCAGCGGTATTGGCACCCGCGCCGACCACCAGCGGCAAGGGCCCAAATGCGCCAATATCGTCCTGGGTCACCGTCGCGCCGGCCCGGTCAATGACGTGGAAGGTGCCATTATGCTGCCAGATGGCGAACGGCTCACGTTCTTCCAACACCACCCGGATTGTCCCGTTCAGGTGCCGTTGGACAGAGGCTTGGCGCACCCACGCGATCGTCTCCAGCCGCTCTTTTGCATCGGCGGGATTGAAGGCAAGGATCGGGTCGCCCTGACGCACGCCCAGTTGCTCACGGACCAGTTCGACCGGTGTGTGCCGGCTGCCTTCCAAGATGACTTGGCGAACCTGCAAGCCGGCGTCGGCGCCGAGATCATCCGCCCGATCAAGGAAGGCAGCCATGCGGCCCTGCGGGTCGAAGGCGAGCAGCCCAGCACCCGCAAAACCGAGTGCCGTCAAACCGAGTAGCGCGAGCCCAGCGGGCTTCCAGACACCACGGCGACGGCGCATCCAGAGCCGCAACCGCGATGGCCGGCGCGGTTCGTTCGCCGCAGCCCGAGTCCGGCGGCTGAGAGCGTGGCTGGGATCACGGGCCATGACGCGCCTGCTCCACCATCCAAGAAACCAGGTCCGGAAAAGCGATGCCAACATGCGCCGCCTGTTCGGGCAAGAGCGAGGTCGGCGTCAGCCCAGGCTGGGTATTGATCTCAAGCAGCACGAGCCGACCAGGCTCGCCGGCCGTATCGTCATAGCGAAAATCGCAGCGCGATGCACCGCGGCAGCCCAGGGCGCGATGTGCGGCGAGAGCGATCTCCTTGGCCTGCTCGGCGATATCGGGATGGACCGCCGCTGGCAGCATATGACGCGAGCCCCCGGCACCGTATTTCGAGGTGTAGTCGTAGAAGGCACCAGCATCGGCCAGGATGTCGGTTACCGCCAGCGCACGATCTTCGAGAACGCCGACCGTCAACTCCCGCCCCGGGATGTATTCCTCCACCATGACCTGTGAGCCAAAGCGCCAGGCGGTCGCGATCTCAGCGCGACGGTTGTCACCAAGCTTGAGAATGCTCACCCCCACCGAGGAGCCTTCGTTCGGTGGCTTCACGACAAAGGGTCGGGGCATGGGATCGGCCGCAGCCAATTCTTCTGGTGTGACCAGACGATGCCGCGGCACCGGCAGCCCGGCAGCCTGGAAGGCAAGCTTGGCCGTCACCTTATCCATCGCCATCGCCGAGGCGCGAAGGCCGGAATGCGTATAGGGAATGGCCAACCAGTCGAGAACGCCCTGGACGCAGCCATCCTCGCCGAAGCGGCCATGCAGCGCGTTGAAGACCACATCCACCCGGGCTTGTTGCAGCGACGCGATGAGGCCGGCGAGGTCCGGCCCCACCTCGATCGGGATCACCATATAGCCGGCTTCGCGTAGCGCGGCGGCGCATTGCTTGCCGGAGGCGAGGCTCACCTCACGCTCGGCCGAAATTCCGCCGGACAGGACCGCGACGCGCTTTGTCATGCCGGCACTCCGATACGGCGGATTTCCCACTCCAGCGCGAATCCGCTGGCCGCCAGGACCCGCGCCCGAACCATCTCGCCCAGCGCCTCGATCTCGGCCGCCGTGGCACCGCCAGTATTGAGCAGGAAATTGCAGTGCTTCTCGCTCACCTGCGCGGCACCAAGCGACAGCCCGCGGCACCCGGCAGCATCGATCAACTCCCAGGCCTTGCGGTCCGGCGGATTCTTGAAGGTCGAGCCGCCGGTGCGCGCCCGCACCGGTTGCGTCGCCTCGCGCGAGGCGCGGATCTCACCGAGCATGACAGCGATCTTCGCGGCATCGCCGGGGGCGGCGCGGAACCGGGCGCGCGTCACCACAGCACGCGGCGGCAGCGCCGCATGCCGGTAGGCAAAGGCGAAGGCGGCCGCCGGGAGACGGTGGATACCTTCGACGGTCGCCACCTCGGCCCAGTCGAGCACATCCTTTACCTCCGTCCCGTAGGCGCCCGCATTCATGGCCACGGCGCCGCCGATCGAGCCTGGTATCCCAGATAAGAATTCGAGCCCACCGAGGCCCGCCTGCGCAGCATGCTGGGCGACGACCGCATCCAGCGCGGCGGCGCCGGCGATCAGCCCATCCGGCTCCACCACGATACCGCCGAAGGCGCCACCGAGGCGGATGACAACGCCTGGCAGACCGCCATCGCGCACGATCAGGTTTGAGGCGGCGCCGAGCACCATGAACGGCGCTTCCGGCCCAAGCCCTGCAAGCAGGGCGACCAGATCCTCGGCATCCGCGGGGCGCACGAGCCATTCGGCCGGCCCGCCCACCCGAAACCAGGTGACGGGCGCTAGCGATGCCCCGGCCTGAACGCGGCCACGGATGGCGGGCAAGCCCGGCAGCCCCATGCGCCGGCTCATGCCCGCCGCAGCGGCGCGATGCGGCCGCCAGGTTGCAGCGCCTGCAACTGCCCTGGCAGCGCATGGGCCCAGTTCGTGATGTTCCCGGCACCGAGGCAGATCACGTAATCGCCCGGCTTGGCGATGGCATGGATCATTTCGGCGAGGCTCTCAGGTGCCGGCAGGGCGACCACGCTGCGATGGCCGCGGGCGCGCAGACCCTCAACCAACGATTCCTTGTCGGCGCCCGGAATCGGCGCCTCGCCGGCCGGGTAGACATCGGCGACGACGACGGTTCCCGCATCATTCATGCAGGTACAGAAATCCTCGAAGAGACCAG
>CAITYE010000034.1 GCA_903896535.1 uncultured Paracraurococcus sp. | reverse complement strand
CTGTCCCGTGCCGGCTTCACGGTGCGCGAGCCAGTCGAGGGGCATCTCTGCTGCGGATCGGCCGGCACCTACAACATCCTGCAACCGGAGATCGCCGGGCAACTGCGGGTGCGCAAGCTTGGTCATCTCAACCGCACCGGCGCGGATCTGATCGCTGCGGGCAATATCGGCTGCCTGACACAGCTGGCCGGCGATGCGCTGCCGGTCGCCCATACGGTGGAGCTGCTGGACTGGATGGCGGGCGGGCCGAAGCCAGCGACGCTGCCGTGATCCACCGGCGTTGGGAGAAGGTGCTGGTGCCGCTGGTGCTGACCTTCTTCATGACCTTCTTCCTCTCGATCTTCCTCACGCTGAACAGCGTCGGGCTGATTGAGGGCTTCGTGCGGCTCTGGCTTTCCAACTGGATGCTGGCCTGGAGCTTCGCCTTTCCGGTGGCGATCTTCGCCCTGCCGGTGGCGAGGGCGCTGGTCGCTCGGCTGATCGGGTGATCTAAGCCGCACAAGGCTTTGCCGCGTGCCGCGCAGCCCAGGAAACCGGAGGTTTCCGTCTGGCGATCGGGGCGAGCAGACGGCTCATCCCAGCGGTCAAAAGATTAAGCCGTTGGTATAGGGCGTCGGTCGCTAGAGCATGCTGCGTTCGCATTCGCTCACGCGCCCTGCTCTGACGTTTGGTTGGTCGCGGGATTCAGCGTTTCGGCGATTCCGCCTCAACGCATCGCGCTCTAGACGCGCCACGCGAAACGCGGCACCTCGCCGCCATGCCAAGCCGCCCCCTACCCCGACGCGCCCTGCCGCTGCTGCTGGCCCCCTATGTCGCCCGCGCCAACACCTATCCGGACCGGCCGATCAGCCTGGTCGTGCCATTCCTGGCCGGCGGCAGTACCGATATCGCGGCCCGCATACTGGCCGACCGCATGGCCGGCAAACTCGGCCCGCATGCGCGCATTGTGGTCGAGAACCGGGCCGGCGCGGGCGGTTCGGTCGGCACCGAATGGGTCCGGCATCGCCCGGCCGATGGCTATACGCTGCTGCTCGCCTCAGCCTCGGCGCTCGGCACCAATCCGGCGGCGCTGCCCGATCAGACGCCGTACGACCCGGTGCTGGACTTCACCCAGATCGCACTGATCGGCGGCGGACCGATCGTGCTGGTGGTGCCGGCCGCCTCCCCCTTCCGCAGCGCCGCCGATCTGCTGGCGGCGATCCGCGCCAATCCCGGCAAGTACAGCTGGGCAACGAGCGGCGCCGGCGGCATCGGCCACCTGACCGGGGAATATCTGAAGATCGCCGCCGGCCTACCGGGGATGCCGCTGCGCGCCGAACACGTGCCTTATCGCGGCGGCTCGGCGGTGATGGAGGCATTGGCCAAGGGCGAAGTGGACTACTCCCTCGAAGTCCTCGCCTCCACGGCGCCGCATCTGCGCGATGGGCTGGCGCGCGGCCTTGCGGTGTCGTCCTTGCAACGGCACCCGCTTTTTCCGGATATGCCAACCCTTGCCGAAAGCGGCCTGCCGGGCTTCGAGATCACCACCTGGAACCTGCTGGTCGCGCCGAAGGGTCTGTCCCCGGCCCTGGCCGAGGTGCTGTCCCTGGCCGCACGTAGCGCCCTGGCAGAAGCCCAGACCAGCGCCCGGCTGACCGGGGCGGGGGTCGATCCGGGGCGCCCAATGACGCCAGGCGAAACCCGGGCCTTCCTGGCCGCCGAGCTCGCCAAATTCCGCGGCATCGTCGCCCAGGCGGGCCTGCGCCTCGGGCGCCAATAGCCGCGGGACTTGCGGGCCGCCGCGCGCCGCCCAACGCTGGGACCAGATGCACCGCCCGCTCCTATTCCTCCTCCCGCTACTGTTAGTCGGCCCGGCCGCCCTGGGCGCCGACCCGCCGCCCGCCGCGTCGGGCCGCTCCGCCCAGCGCGCGACGGAACTCGAACAGGCCTTCGCCGCCCTGCACGCCGCCCCAGATGAGATGGCGGGCGCGCTGATCGAGGCCCGCAT
>CAITYE010000033.1 GCA_903896535.1 uncultured Paracraurococcus sp. | reverse complement strand
CCGCAGCATAACCAATCCGGCCAAGCTGCTGAGCTTTTCGGTCTGGGAGGATGAGGCGGCGGTGGGCTGCTGGCGGACCCATCCCGGCCACCGGGACAGCCAGCGGGCGGGCCGGGAGACGATCTTCGCCGGCTATCGGCTGCGGGTGGCGAGCATCCTGCGGGACTATGGCCCGGCCGATGGCCGGGACCAGGCGCCGGCGGATAGCAACGCGACCTTTGGTATCTGGTGAGGCGTCCGCGGCGGGCGGGCCGGATGCTTTCGCCGGCCCGCCTCTGGTCACGCCGGGTCAGGCCGCGCGGCGGCGGCGCACCAGGCCCAGGCCGAGCAGCCCCGCGCCGAGCAGCACCATGGAGGCGGGCTCCGGCACGGGAGCCGGCGCCCCCCCCACGACATTGAAAACAAGGCTGTCCGCCGTCGCGCCAAACCCCCAGGTCCACGTGTAGGTGCCGACCGTCAACCCCAGGGCAGAGAGGGTGGTTGCACTATAGGTCGAGGACGCCGAGAGGTCGTCGCCTGAAACATAACCATAAGGCAGGATGATCGCACCATCAGTTGCTAGGATACCGACAATCCCAGCCGTATTTGAGTTCGGCTGTATTAGGACGCGCCCCCCACAGACACCCCCACAGACAATGGACCAGAAACTGGGGTATAATACTGCGCATCCTCAATACCTACTACTATGAATCCATTTGCTGGAACAATAAACCCGTCTTCATAAATATTTCGAAACACTGGGTTTAAGTCAGAAGTCTTTACAGAACCACTTGCGGAAATTATAACCTCTCCGTTTAATTCAACGGCATTAATTATGATAACCGCCCTCGCAGTACCAGGAAAAATACCCGCGACATTAACAGCTACTGCCAAGACGCTGGCTGACATGAGCAGCTTTAGTTTTTTCATTTTGGTTTCTCCTAATTTATGGAAAGATTCTCGGTTTAACTACTTACACAGAGAAGTTATGCTTCAATTTGAATGGGCCGGATACAGGAGTTAGTTTAAAAAAATCTCATTATGCGATGTGACTATGCAAAAATTATCGAAAACCCCATACAGACGTAACATCAGTCGCTTCCGACGCACTGACCGCAGACCGCGCGGGCGCCCTCCGGCAAGCCCGGCATAATGAGAATATCTTAAACCAATATCCCTGGTCAGCGCCCCGCGCGCCGATGGAAACTCCCGCCCGCGGCCATACCCCGGGCTTGGGGCCGGCTGGATCGACTGGGGAGCACGTCATGAAGACTGTTATCGCCTGCCTCTTCGCCGCAGGTCTGCTGCCCAGCGCAGCGGGCGCCGCCACCGGGTCCGTCGCGTGGCGGGGTGCGGGCGCCGGGACGCACTCCCATCTGATCTGGGTCTCGGGGGTTGGTGGCCGGTCCGGCCAACGCCCCGCCGCGCCCCTGCCCTGCTGCTGCCAGGGCGCCCCCGCGCAGGCATCCGGCCAGGGCCAGACCGGCACCTCTGGGCTACCGGGCAGCGCGCGGGCGCTGCCAGATGCCCCCGGCAGCAAGTAGCGACGCGGGGCTGGGCTGGAGGGCGTGCGGGGGCGGTATCGCGCCCCGCCCTCAGCGATGCAGCGTGCCGACGAACATCGCTGCCAGGGCGGCGCGGTAGCGGGGGTCCTGCATCACCTCCGGCGCCTCGATGAACTGCGCCTTGATCGTCCCGGCCAGGCAGGCAATCGCTGCCAGCATCTGCGCGTCCAACAGATGCGCCTCGGCCAGGCCATTGCGCTGAAAGGCGACCCGCAAGGCCTTCGCCCAGACCGTCATCTGCTGGTAGTCCAGCTCGTGGTAATCCCGCGCCAGGGTCTGGGCCAATCTTCGGGCAAACCGGCGGGGATCGGGGAAGCGGCCGACGATGCAATCCACCAGCATGATCGCCGCCTCCGCCTCCGAGGCAAAAGTCACGGAGTCGAGGAACTGCGTGAAGGCGAGCGCATTCTTGCCTTGCCACCACCGCAGGGCGGCCCGGACCAGCACTTCGGAACTGCCTACATAGCGATAGGCGGTCGGATTGGTGATATGCGCCTTGGCCGCCACCGCCTCCACCGAAAACCCGGCGAGTCCCTGCTCCCTCAGCGTGTCGAGGGCGGTTGAAAGCAGCCGGTCCACGGTGACCGTCGCGTTGTCCCGCGCGGGGCGGCGCCGCAGCAGCCGTAACAGGTTATCGGCCACCTTCGCGCGCATCATGGTGGCCAAGGGGACCTCGCGCGGGGCGGGCGGGGCTGCTGGCGCCGCAGGCAGCGGGGGGATCGCGGCGGTGCGGGCCGATAGCGCCGCCGCCTGCGGGCGATCATCGCCATGGCGAAGGCCAGACGGCGCCCCGCTGTCCATATCGGTCATGCTTGCCCCCGGCCACGCCAAACTATCACTAGGAAGAATATTTTTTAGCAATTAACCGTGTAACATATGACCGAACCGTTAGAATCTCCAATAGGCCGCATGCACCCTGCCCGGGGCAAATGCAGGGGCAATCCCCGGCCGATGGGTTTGCGTCATGTTGAATTCGCAATTGTCAGGCGGAAACCTGCGGTTTCCTCGGCCGTGCGACGCGGCCACGGCGCCCGCCCTAGAGCATGCTGCGTTCGCATTCGCTCACGCAGCCCGCTCTAGCATGTGTTGGATCGCGCGATTCAGCGCCTTCGGCGATGCCGCCTCAACGCATCGCGCTCTAGCAGGCTGCGTTCACATGCGGTCACGCAGCCCGCTCTAGAATTTGTTGAATCGCGCGATTCAGCGCCTCCGGCGATTCCGCCTCAACGCATCGCGCTCTAGAGCATGCTGCGTTCACATAGGTTCACGCAGCCCGCTCTAGAATTTGTTGCATCGCGCGATTCAGCGCCTTCGGCGATTCCGCCTCAACGCATCGCGCTCTAGGGCCGCCTCCGCTCTGGGCGCGCGGCACAAATCAATGCCGCGTGCCGCTGGTCTCAGCCCTGGGTGCGTCCCAGCCAGGCCGCCAGCCGCGCCGGCGCCGCCTGCATCGCAGGCTCCGGCCCGCAATAGCTGAAGCGCAGAAAGCGCCCGCCACGGGTGCCATCGAAATCAACGCCGGGTGAGGCGGCGACGCCGGCCTCGGCCAGCATGCGCGCGCAGAAGGCTTCGCTATCATTGCTCAGCGCGCTGATATCGGCCCAGAGGTAGAAGGCGCCATCGGCCTCGGCCAGCCGGTCGAAGCCGGCCCCCGGCAGGTCGCGGAGCAAGGCCGCCCGGCTGCGGGCGTAGCGGGCGAGATTGGCCTCCAGCTCCGCCTCGCAGTCGAAGGCGGCCTCGGCCGCCACCTGGGCGACATGCGGGGCGGAGATGAAGAAGTTCTGCGCCAGGCATTCCACCGGCCGGACCAGATCCTCCGGCAGCACCAGCCAGCCGATCCGCCAGCCGGTCATGGAGAAGTATTTCGAGAAGCTGTTCACCACGATGGCGCTGGCCGAACAGCCCGCCGCCGTCGTCTCCGCCAGCGTGCCGTAGGACAGGCCGTGGTAGATCTCATCCGAGACGAGGCGCACGCCGTTCGCCTCGCACCAGGCGGCGATGGCGCGGAATTCGGCGGGCGGGAGCATGGTGCCGGCGGGGTTGCAGGGGCTGGCCAGGATCAGCCCGGCCGGGCGGGGGTCCAGCGCCTCCAGCATCCCCAGGGTCGGCTGGAAGCGCGTCTCCGGCCCGGTCGGCAGCAGCTGCGGGCGCATGCCCAGCGCGGTGAGGATATTGCGATAGGGCGGGTAGAAGGGCGCCGCCATGGCCACCGCATCGCCGGGGTCAAAGGCCGCGAGGAAGGCCAGCGGGAAGGCACCGGAGGCACCCAACGTCACCGCAATCCGCGCCGCTGGCACCGCCGCGCCGTAGTGCGTCGCGTAATGCCCGGCGATGCGCTCCCGCAGCGAGGGCAGGCCGAAGGCTTCGGTATAGCCCATGGCCGCCCCAGCCGAGAGGGCGCGGGCGGCGGCTTCGGCGGCGCCGCGCGGCGCGCCGGTGCCGGGCTGGCCGACCTCCATGCGGATCACCGCCTGGCCATCGGCGAAGCTGCCCGCCGGCAGTCGCGCCGCCAGCCGATTGGCGGCGGTGATCACGTCCATCACCAGGAAGGGCGGCGCTGCCGCGCCCCGGCCGACCTTGAGCGGCATCAGCGGTCCAGCGCGCCCAGCGCGACGCCACCGGCGCGCGGGTCGGAGAGGATTTCGCAACTCTCCGGCCGCCCCGGCAGGTAGCGCCCGCAGGTCGCCATCTGGGTGCGGGCCTGGCCGATCGCCCCGGCGGTGAGGGCGAGATCGGGGAATTCCCCGCGCAACAGCAGCAATGCGGCCGGGCCGGCGACCCCGATCGCCGCATCCTGTTGGCCGGATGCGGCGGCCGCAAAGCGGAAGCCACGGACATTCGGGTTATAGGCGATGGCCGCCGAAAGCAGCGGCGGCTGGACTTGGCCGACGCCGGGTGCCGAGGCCAGCAGCACCCCCATACCGGGCACGATGCGGCCGGTGCCGAACAGGTTGTTCATCGTGAAGGCGCAGGAGACGGCGATGCCGGTGCGATCCAAGACCACGAGCGCGGAGGTCGCCGGCAGCGTGCCGAGCGCCCCGCCCCCGGAGGGCTGCAACTGGGCATAGCTGCGCGGATCGCCGCCCTGGCGCCGCCAGGTCGCCACCGCACCCAGGCCCCGCGCTGCCGCCTGCTGCAGGTTCTGCCCGGCGCGCAGCGCCTCAAAAGAATTCGCCGCGGCCAGACCGCCATCGGCCGGCGGCGGCAGGAAGGCGATCTGGTCGCCGCCACGGGTCGGCAGAACCAGCGGCACCCCGATATAGGGAATAGCTAACTTCAGCTCCTCCATGGTGATGGCACCGCCCGCGCGCGGCGATTCCGCGACCAGGCGACGGGCAAGCTGGCCCTGGTGCATGTCGCCGATGCCAGAGACCCGCATCTGGGCCAGGGTCGCGGCCAGATCGGGCTGCACCAGCGAATCGCCAGCCTGCTTCGGCTCGCCGTTCGGTCGGGCGAAGATCGCCCGCGCCGGCGGGTCAGCGAAAAGCGGCCGGTTCACGGCGGCAATG
>CAITYE010000032.1 GCA_903896535.1 uncultured Paracraurococcus sp. | reverse complement strand
GACCCGTCGCGTCCTGATGTGTCGTGCAGATGGTGAGGTTGCTGGCGCTGTAGACCGCGCCCGCCTGGAGCATGGTCGGCAAGTCCTGGGCGTGGGCAAGCCCGAGACCAAAGGTCCCAGCGAGGGCCAACGACAAGACGGCACGTCGTGGCGACATGGGAAACCCCCTTATGGCATGCAGTCCCTGGCTTATCCCGGCCTCCGCGCCCGGAAGCAAGCGGTCCCGGCGCCGGGCGCTTTGGCGGATTTCGGACTTGGTCGCTCTTGCCCCTCCCCAGCCCGGATGCGAAGGTGCCGCCCGCTTCGCAGACCGCCCGAGGATCGCACCCGACGGTCTTTTAGATGAGGACAGCCATGGCCAAGATCAAGGTGAAGACCCCGGTCGTCGAGATGGACGGCGACGAAATGACCCGGATTATCTGGGGCTTCATCAAGGATCGGCTGATCCTGCCTTACCTCGATATAGATCTGAAGTACTACGATCTTGGCATCGAAAAGCGCGACGAGACGGACGACCAGATCACCGTCGATGCGGCCAATGCGACCAAGCAGTATGGCGTCGGCGTGAAATGCGCGACCATCACGCCGGATGAGGCCCGCGTTGCGGAGTTCGGCCTGAAGAAGATGTGGCGTTCGCCCAACGGCACCATCCGGAACATCCTGGACGGTACCATCTTCCGCGAGCCGATCATCTGCACGAACGTGCCGCGCCTGGTGCCGCACTGGTCGAAGCCGATTGTCGTCGGGCGGCACGCTTATGGCGACATCTACCGCGCTGCGGAGACGAAGATCCCCGGCGCCGGCAAGGCGACCCTGACCTGGACGCCCGAGGGCGGCGGCACCCCGATCGAGATGGACGTCGCGACCTTCCCGGAAGGCGGCGGCGTGCTGATGGGCATGCACAATACCCGGCGCTCGATCGAGGGCTTTGCCCGCGCCTCGCTCAACTACGGGCTGGCGCGCGGCTATTCGGTGTACTTCAGCCATAAGAACACGATCCTCAAGGCCTATGACGGCGAGTTCAAGGACATCTTCAAGCGCATCTTCGATGCCGAGTTCGCCGACAAGTTCAAGGCCGCCGGCCTGACCTATGAGGACCGCCTGATCGACGACATGGTGGCCTGCGCCCTGAAGTGGGAAGGCGGCTATGTCTGGGCCTGCAAGAACTACGACGGCGATGTGCAGTCCGATATCGTGGCCCAGGGCTTCGGCTCGCTCGGCCTCATGACCTCGGTGCTGCTGAGCCCGGACGGCAAGACGGTGGAATCCGAGGCCGCCCACGGGACCGTGACGCGCCACTTCCGCGAACACCAGAAGGGGCGCGAGACCTCGACCAATCCGATCGCGTCGATCTTTGCCTGGACCCGCGGCCTGGCCTATCGCGGCCGCTTCGATGCGACGCCCGATGTCACCGCCTTCGCCGAGGCGCTGGAGCGGGTCTGCATCGAGACGGTCGAAAGCGGCCATATGACCAAGGATCTGGCGGTGCTGATCGGCAAGGATCAGCCCTGGCTGAACACCCAGGCGTTCCTGGCGAAGCTGGACGAGAACCTGAAGAAGAAGATGGCCTGACGTCCCCTATTGGGGGCGACCGGGCGTGCGGCACAGGCCAAAGCCGCGTGCCGCTGGTATTGGCGCAGGGCGGGCCGGCAGCGGCCCGCCCTTTCGCGTTACGGAGGGCGGGAATGCAGAGCCTGAGCCGTATCGATTGGATCGCGCTGGCGGTCTTTTTTGGCAGCTGGGTCGGCTATGCCGTGACCGTGGCGCGCCACCCGGGCTTGTCGCGCCGCAGCGTGATTTCGGCCATGGACGAATATCGCCGGCGCTGGATGCTGGAGATGGCGTCCCGGGAAAACCGCATCATGGATATCCAGATCATCGGAAACCTGATGGCCTCGACGTCCTTCCTCGCCAACACCTCGATCTTCATTCTTGCCGGCCTGGTCGCGATGATGGCCGCCTCTGAGCTGAGCGGGCGGATCTTCGCGCAGCTGCCCTTCGGGTTAACGGCGTCGCCCGCGCTCTGGGAGATGAAGATCGCCCTGTTGCTGCTGATTTTCGTGCGGGCTTTCTTCACGCTGACCTGGGCGCTGCGCCAGTTCAATTACTGTTCGATCGTCATGGGCAGCGTCCCGCAAGACGGCCCCCTGGCGGCGCGCCAGCACGTGGCAGAAGCCGCGGCCAAGGTGGCCAATCGCGCCGCGCGACATTTCAACAGTGGCCTTAGGGCCTATTATTTCGGCTTGGCGGCCCTGGCCTGGATCATCCACCCCCTGGCGCTGATCCTGGCCAGCCTGGTCGTGGTGCGAGAGCTATACCGGCGCGAGTTCCGCTCCGAGGTGCGCGCCGCCTTGCTATGAGGCCTGGCTGTCGAAGCCATAATTTTCAGAGCAAGAAACCCGTTTAGGTGAGTCCACCTGAACGGGTCTCCTGCTCTAACGGCCGGTTGGCCCGACCGGGGTGAGCGGACCGCTGGGCAGCGGTGCGGCTGGCGGCTGCGTCGTGACCGGACTGGTCGTTGCGCCAGGTGTGAGGATCGAGGGGTCGGCAAAGGGTGAGGTCCGCGCCGGCGGTGGGTTCGGCACTGGCGGCGCTGGTGAGAGCGGTACCGAAGGGGTCACCGGGGTACGACTGGCCGGCGCATTCCCGGGCGGCGTAGCAGGCGCGTCCGGTGCGCCGGGCGAAGCCCCGCTGGACCCGAAGGGCACGGGTGGCAGCGCCGGCCGTGCCGTGCCGGGGCTGCCCGGCGCAGGCGCTGTCGCCCGCAGGCGCAGGCGGATGTATTCGATGAAGTTCCGGCCGTTCTGCTCATCCTGGGTGTAGCTGAAGAAGACCGCTATGCGGCGGTCTGCCAGGCAGCGGATCGAAAGACCGTCATCCGCGAGCCAACCAAAGACGGTCTGGCCTGAAATCCGGGTAGAGAACCCGATCTGTTTCAGGGCCTCAGCCCCGATCGCGATGCAGGTTTCATTGGTCGCGTAGATATCTTCCCAACCCGTCCACATGTAAGCGGCCCGGGCGGGCTGGACTGCGGCGGTACCGAGCAGCGCCACTGCAAGACAGGCGGGCAGTCTGGCCAAATACACCTCCCGACATCGCCTCACGCGGGTCGCCCGGCAGGCATAAGCCGGCCACGCGACGAGGGCAATATCCGACCCTAGAGCACTATCCGTTCAGGCGGAATCGTCTGAACGGATCTCTTGCTCTAGAGCGGGATGCGTTGAGGCGGAATCGCCGAAAACACTGAATCGCGCGATCCAACACATGCTAGGGCGGGCTGCGTGAACGTATGTGAACGCAGCATGCTCTAGCAAATATAAATTCTAGAGCAGCTTAGCTCCGGTTTGATGGCCCAGGGTCCGTTCACGCTTGCCGTGGCGGCAGATCAGCCGCCGCCGACGACCCGGTATTCGATCCGCCGGTTGCGAAAGCGCCCCTCCGGCGTGTCGTTGGAGGCGACGGGATCGGCGCTGCCATAGCCCTTGGCGAGGATCGACCCACCCGCGACCCCGGCCGCGAGCAGCCGCGTTCGCACCGCATCGGCACGATCCTGAGAGAGCTTGAGGTTAGCCGCCGGATCGCCGGTGCTGTCGGTATAGCCGGCGACCTCGATCACCGCGTTGGGCAGCGCCTTCAGCTTGGCGGCGGCCACATCCAGCATGGCCCCGGCGCCGGCCGGCAACTCAGCACTGCCAGTGGCGAAGTTGATGATGCCATAATTCAGCGCCGCGGCGACGTCCTTGGCGGAATAGCTACCGGTCAGACCACTGAGTGCGGCTGTCGCCTGCCGTGCCGAGCCGGCGACCAGCGCATCCAGCCGGTCACCGATGTTGCCGAAGCTGAAATCGCCCGGCAACAGCCCCTTCAATTGGTTCACCAGATCGGTGCGCGCGGCCGTATCCGGCACGCCCCCGAGGCTCACATTACTGCCCTCGAACAGCACGCTGAGCCCGTTGCGTCGCAACTTATCGAACAAGCCACCGATATTTCCAAGCCAAGGTGCTTCGCCGGCCGCCGGGTCGATCACGATCCCGGCGCGGGTCCGATCAGCCCCATACGTGGCGCGCAGGGCATTGAGAATGCCGTCGCGTGCCGCGCTATCACGAACCACGCCCGTCGCCGTCACGCCACGCGCATCGGTATCGAGGCGCAGCCAGGAGGCGGCCGTGCTGGCCGTCGCAGGCGCCTGTTCCACGATATTCGGCAAGGGAAGCAGGGCGGGGGGTGCCGCGGGCGGCGTCCGTGGGCCGACCTGGCTCCAGAGGATCGCAGCCAAGCCGATGAGCGCGGCAACCGGCAGCGTCGTGCGGAACGGCGTCCAGGGCGGCGCCGGCCCGCCCTTGGTCAGCCCGGCCATCTCGGCCGGAAGCACGGCCGCGAGGCGGCGCCCCGCGTCGTTGACCGCCCCTTGGGAAACCTGGCCGCCAGGCGCCAGCAGCGCAATCAGCCGCGGCAGCACATCCCCGACCACGCCATCGGTCCGGTCCCGCGAAATCCCCAGGCGTTGAGCGACCTCGGCCAAGCTGGCCGGGCCAAAAATCTGCTGCACGGCATGCGGCGGCAGCGGTGCCTGGGCCCGGCCGGCGAACCAATCGCTGAGCAACCCGCCGAAGCCGGCCTCGCGCAGCTTGGCGATGACGCCGGCGACGCCCCCCGGACTGCCCATCAACAACCCGAGCACCTCACGCACCAAGGGGCCCGCAGTGTCGCCGAGGTTCAGCCGCTGGGCGGTCTCGCTGATGACTGTATCGATGGCTGCCATGGCTGTGTTGCTTCGCCTCCTTGTCATTCCGGCCTGCGGCGCGATTTGCTGCCGGCCCACCCCAAACGCCAGGCGATGCGGAAGCGAGCGGCCAGCCCTTGGGCCCTGATGTCGGATTATCCCGGCTAGAGCAATATCATCCGTTCAGATGGAATCACCTGAACGGATGTCTTGTCCTAGAAAACGTAATGGCTGGAGTAGGTTATCTCAATACCGCCTGCTCTAGCGGATCCTAGGACGATCCTGACCATGGACCGGCGGAAATCGCAACCCTGGGACCGCCGGCGCAGGCGGGCCCCAGGCAGAGGGTTTCAGCCCACCTGCAGGGCCGCCAGGATCGCCGCCAGGGCCGCATCGGCCTGCTCGCCCTCGGGCCCGCCAGCCTGGGCCATTTCGGGCCGTCCGCCGCCGCCCTTGCCGCCGACCGCTGCTGCGGCCGCGCGCACCAGCATGACCGCATCGGCCTTGCCCTTGGCCGTATCGCCAAGGCCGACCACGATGCTCGCCTTGCCCTCGGCGGTGGAGACGAGGCCGACCACATCGGCGCTACCGCCCTTGAGGATCGCCTCGGCGATGCCCTTGAGGTCGCGGGCCGGCGTCTCGCCCAGATTGCGCAACGCGACGCGGAGTTCGCCGATGGTCTCGACCGCGGCGTCGCTGCCGCCGGTGGCGAGCTGCTTGCGGAGTTCGGCGATATCGCGCTCCAGCTTGCGGCGTTCCTCGACCAGGGCGGCGACGCGCGCCGGCACTTCCGAAGGTGGCACGCGCAGCGCCGCGGCGGCCTCGCGCAGGCGATGCTCGGCGGTCTCGACAAGCCGGAGAGCTGCCTCGCCGGTCACCGCCTCGATCCGGCGGACGCCGGCACTGACGGCCGCTTCCGCGACGATCTTGAACAGTCCGATATCGCCAGTCCGCCGGACATGCGTGCCGCCGCAGAGTTCGAGCGAATAGATGCCGGATTTCTCGGTCGCATCGGGGTCCTCACCCATCGCGACGACGCGGACCTCATCGCCGTATTTCTCGCCGAACAGCGCCATGGCGCCGAGTTCGACAGCCGCATCCGGCGTCATCAGCCGGGTGATGACCTCGGCATTTTCCCGGATGCGGGCATTCACCTCGGCCTCGGTCCAGGCGAGATCCTCATCGCTGATCGGCGTCGGCTGAGAGACATCGAAGCGCAGCCGATCCGCGGCGTTCAGGGAGCCCTTCTGAGCGACATGGGTGCCAAGCCGCCGGCGCAGCGCCTCATGCAGCAGGTGGGTCGCGCTGTGATGGGCGCGGATGGCGCTGCGACGGCTGTGATCCACCGCTGCCTGGATGGCGAGGCCGAGCTTGGCTTCGCCCTGCACAACGGTGCCGAGGTGCACAAAGAGATCGCCGAGCTTCTTCTGGGTATCGCGGACCTGGATGCGGCAGGCTTCACCGGCCGAGATCAGGCCGGTATCGCCGACCTGGCCACCGCTTTCGGCATAGAACGGGGTCTGGTTGAGCACGACCGCCACCTCGGCGCCGACCGGGGCCGCCGCGACCGCCTTGCCGTCACGGAGGATGGCGACGATCTCGCCTTCCGCCACTTCGGTCGAATAGCCCAGGAATTCGCTGGCGCCGACCTGCTCGCGGACATCGAACCAGACGGCATCGGTTGCGGCCTCGCCGCTGCCGGCCCAGGCGGCGCGGGCCCGCTTGCGCTGCTCGGCCATCGCCGCCTCAAAGCCGGCGACATCGACCGATTTGCCCTCGGTCCGCAGCGCGTCCTGGGTGAGGTCGAGCGGGAAGCCGAAGGTGTCGTAAAGGCGGAAGGCCACGGCGCCGGGCAGCGTGCCGCCCTCTCCCAGCCGGCCGCTTTCCTCGCCCAACAGGCCGAGGCCGCGCTCCAGCAGGCTGCGGAAGCGGGTCTCCTCCAGCTTGAGGGTCTCGGTCACCAGCGCCTCGGCGCGGACAATCTCGGGGTAGGCAGCGCCCATCTGGCGGATCAAGGCCGGAACCAGGCGGTGCAGCAGCGGGTCGCGCGAGCCCATGAGATGCGCGTGGCGCATGGCGCGGCGCAGGATCCGCCGCAGCACATAGCCGCGCCCCTCATTCGAAGGCAGCACGCCGTCGGCCATCAGGAAGGTGCCGGCGCGCAAATGGTCGGCGACGACGCGATGGCTGGCGCGGAAGGGGCCATCGGGGTCCTGCCCCGTGCACTCCGCCGAGGCGAGGATCAGCGCGCGCAGCGTGTCGGTATCGTAGTTGTCGTGCTTGCCCTGGAGGATGGCGGCGAAGCGTTCCAGCCCCATGCCGGTATCGATCGAGGGCCGCGGCAGCGGCGCGCGGGTGCCGGGCGGCCCCTCCTCGAACTGCATGAAGACGAGGTTCCAGATTTCGATGAAGCGATCGCCGTCCTGGTCCTCGCTCCCCGGGGGACCACCGGGGATGGCGGGGCCGTGGTCGTAGAAGATTTCCGAACAGGGGCCGCAGGGGCCCGTGTCGCCCATGCGCCAGAAATTATCCGAGGTCGGGATGCGGATGATGCGGCTGTCGGGCAGCCCGGCGATCTTCTTCCAATAGACCGGCGCTTCCTCGTCCTCGGTATAGACGGTGACGAGGAGCTTGTCCTTCGCCAGGGCGAAATCCCGGGTCAGCAGGGTCCAGGCGTGATGGATCGCCTGTTCCTTGAAGTAGTCGCCGAAACTGAAATTACCCAGCATTTCAAAGAATGTGTGGTGGCGCGCGGTGTAGCCGACATTGTCGAGATCGTTGTGCTTGCCGCCAGCGCGGACGCATTTTTGAGCGGTGGTCGCGCGCACATAGGGGCGCTTTTCCTGGCCGGTGAAGACATTCTTGAACTGGACCATGCCGCTATTCGCGAACATCAGCGTCGGGTCGTTGCGCGGCACCAGCGGTGAGCTGTCGACCACTTGATGGCCGTTGCGTGCGAAATAATCCAGGAAGGTGGCGCGGATATCGTTGCTGCTGGTCATCGGCCTTGGAGCAATCCCGTTCTGCCGCCCGGCCCCTGGCAGGCGGCGTTCGGGCAAGCTGTACCGCGTGGGCGGCGGAGCGTCCACACGCTGGGGCGAAACCCGCGCGGGGCGGAGGCCAGATGCCCCCGCGCGGGTCCGCCGCTATTCGGCGGCGGCGGCTTCCTCGCTTTCCTCGGTCTCTCCAGCCACCAGCATGGCATTGGCGACGACGCCGGACTGCGACCGGACCTTCTGTTCGATGGACTGGCCAATGGCGGGGTTGTCGCGCAGGAAGGTCTTGGCGTTCTCCCGACCCTGGCCGATCCGCTGACCCTCGGCGCTGAACCAGGCGCCGGACTTCTCGACCACATTCGCCTTGACGCCGAGATCGATCAGCTCGCCAAGCTTGCTGATCCCCTCGCCATACATGATGTCGAAATCAACGACCCGGAAGGGCGGGGCCATCTTGTTCTTCACGACCTTCACCCGGGTCTGGTTGCCGACCACCGTCTCCCGGTCCTTGATCGCACCGATGCGGCGGATTTCGAGGCGCACCGAGGCATAGAATTTCAGCGCATTGCCGCCCGTCGTCGTCTCCGGATTGCCGAACATGACGCCGATCTTGAGGCGAATCTGGTTGAGGAAGATCAGCAGGCAGTTCGAGCGGGAGACGGTGCCCGTCAGCTTGCGCAGCGCCTGGGACATCAGCCGGGCGTGCAGGCCGACATGGGTATCGCCCATCTCGCCTTCGAGTTCGGCGCGCGGCACCAGGGCGGCGACGCTATCGACCACAAGCACATCGATCGCCCCGGAACGGACCAGGGTGTCGCAAATCTCCAGCGCCTGCTCGCCGGCATCGGGCTGGCTGATCAACAGGTTGTCGATATCGACGCCAAGCTTCTTGGCATAGCCGGGGTCGAGCGCATGCTCGGCATCGATGAAGGCGCAAGTACCGCCCTTCTTCTGCGCCTCGGCGATCGCGTGCAGCGCGAGCGTGGTCTTACCCGAGCTTTCCGGCCCGTAGATTTCGACAATGCGCCCTTTCGGCAGCCCGCCGATGCCCAGCGCGATATCGAGGCCGAGCGAGCCGGTGGAGATTACCTCAATCTCCCCCTCCTGCGCATGACGCGCGCCCATGCGCATGATCGAGCCCTTGCCGAAGGCGCGCTCAATCTGGCTGAGCGCGGCGTCCAGGGCTTTTGCCTTTTCCATCTGCCGGTTCCCGTTGCTGGCGGCCTGTCAGCAGGCCTGGGTGGGGTCGAAGGGTATTTTATCCGTTTGTATGCGATATTCTTAACATAGCAATCAGCGCCACGCCAGAACAAAGCCAATCGAATCGGCAACCCCGCGTTCGCCACACTATGCGACCCTCGCGTCGAGGCGACAAGAACATTTAGTAAACATGGCTCGGTCAGCCGGTGCCGCTTGCCTCTCCCAAGGTCAGCACCCGCGCGATTGACCCCAGCAAATCAGCCGCGCCGAAGGGTTTCTGCACGAACCCATAGCCACCTTCGGTCAGGGCGCCGCCGGCCAATTTTTCGGCGTAGCCAGACATCACAACCACCGGCAGGCGCGGCCAGATCGCCCGTAACCGCCCAGCCAGCGCGACGCCGTCCATCCCCGGCATGGCCACATCGGTCACCACCGCCGCGGGCGGTGGGCCGCCTTGCTGCGCCGCGTCCAGCGCCGCCTCCGCATCCTCGAAGCTCCGCACCTGATAGCCCCCGCGGCCAAGTTGCAGGCCGGTCAGCCGCCGCAATGGGGCTTCGTCCTCCACCAGCCAGATTGCCGCGCCCTCGCCCGGGTTTGGCGCGGGCACCGGCTTTGGCGCAGCCTGGCTTTCGGGGGCATCGACCAGGGGGAAGAACAGCCGGAAGCGGGTGCCCTTGCCCACTTCGCTATCGACGGTGATGTAGCCCTGCGACTGCGCGACGATGCCCTGCACGGTGGCCAGCCCCAGGCCGGTTCCGCCCTGGTCGGGCCTCGTGGTGAAAAAGGGTTCGAACAGGTTGGGCAATACCTCGGCCGGAATGCCGCGCCCGCTATCAGCCACCTCCAGCACCACCCAGCGTCCGGGCGGCAGGGGCCCGACGGGGACCGCGAAGGTCGCGGTACCGGTCGCGATCCGCAGCGTGCCGCCTTCGGGCATGGCCTGCCGGGCATTCGCGGCCAGGTTGAGGAGGATCTGATCGATCTGCCCGGGATCGGCCAGCAGCCAATTCGCGGCGGCTTCGCAGACCACCTCCAGGGCGATGCCGGGGCCGAGCAGGCGGCGCAACATATCCGCCGTGGCGCGCACCTTCGTGTCCAACTCGACATGCTTGGCCAGCAGTGGCTGCTGGCGCGCGAAGCCGAGCAGTTGGCGGACGAGGTCCGCGCCGCGCCGCGCCGCCCCCTCGACAACGCCGAGTTCATCGCCAGCGCTCGGCGTGACCCCGGCTTGCCGCGCCGCCTCGGCCGCGGCCAGCACGATCGCCAGCAGATTATTGAAGTCATGGGCGATCCCGCCGGCCAGGCGCCCGATCGCTTCAAGGCGCGCGGCCGTCGCGGCCACCTCCGCCGCCCGTCGCTCGATCGAACGGTCCTGGACCCTGACCAGAACCTGGCCATCGCCCATGGCCGGAAGGCATTCCAGCGACCAACGCGCCTCGGCTGGCGCCGCCGGGTCGGCGGGATGCACCAACAGGCTGCCGGGCATCTGGCCGGACACCGCACCGGCCACCCGGATCGCCACGGCCAGGCGGTCGCGGGGCGCAACCAGCGTCTCGATCCCCTCCCCCCGCTCGGGCGTTCCGCCGGGGCCGGCGAGCTGGCGCAACGCCGCATTGGCCAGCCGCACCCGGCCGGACGGGTCAAGCAGCGCGAAGGCTTCGGGCAGGGCCTCCAGCAGGGCTTCGAGCGGGTCACGCATGGGGCCGGAGCCCCCAGACAAAGGCAATGATCTCGGCCACGGCCTGCCAATACTCGGCCGGGAGTTCGGTATCCGCCTCCAGCCGGAACAGCGCGCGGGCGAGCGGCGGGTTGGAGACGATTGGCACGCCATTCGCCTCGGCCACCGCGCGGATGCGCGCGGCCACGTCATCCGCGCCCTTGGCCACCAGGCGCGGGGCGCTGGACTGCCCGCGCTCATAGGCCAGGGCCACGGCGAAGTGGGTCGGGTTGGTGATGACGACGGCCGCCTTCGGCACGGCCGCGAGCATCCGCTGGCGCGCCCGGCTTTCGCGCAGCCGCCGCAGCTTGGCCTTGATCTGCGGATCGCCTTCGGAGTCGCGCGCTTCCTCACGCAAATCCTGCCGGCTCATCCGTAGATTGCGCAGGAAGCGCCAGCGGACCAGGGCGATATCCGCGGCGGCGATCACCCCATAGGTCAGCAGCGCCACCACCAGAAGCCGCATCACCTCTCGCCCCAGCACGCCCAGCATCATGCCGGGCGAGAGATGCAGGGCGGCTTGCAGCGCGAGGGGATCGACCGCGCCCCATAGCGCGGCGGCCAGCAAGGCAAGCTTGCTCGCCGCCTTCAGCAGATCGCCAAGCCCGCTCCAGCCGAAGATCCGCCCCAGCGCACGGCGAGGGTCGATCCTGCTCAGCTCCGGCAGCAGGCCTTCTGGCCGAAACAGCGGACCGGTTTGCGCCAGGTTGGCCAGCGCCCCGGCGAGGCCGATGAAAACAAGCATCGGCAGGATGCCGCGCGCGGTGCCAAGCAGAAGATGCTCCGCCGCATGCCGTCCCGTCCCCGGATCGGGCGCCAGCAGCAGGGCGCGCAGCAGATAGAGCCAGTGTTCGGTCAGCGGCGGCAACGCCAGCAGCGCGGCGATGGTCGCCGCGAGCAGCCCGGCGAAGCTGAGCGCTTCGCGCGAGAGCGGGACTTGGCCGTCCTGCCGGGCCCGGTCCAGCCGGCGCTGGGTTGGGGCTTCTGTCCGATCCTCGGCTTCCGGGCCTTCACCTTCCGCCATGGCTCAGCGCAGCCCTGGCAGCGAAAGGAAGCGCGCCTCGGCGGCCTGTAGCCAAACCGCCAGGAGCGGGGCGGCGAGCGCCGCCAGCAGCGCAAGACCCAGGAGGATCTGCCCGGGGGCCGCGATGTTGAAGACCTGAACCTGCGGGGCGATCCGGGCGAGCAACCCCAGCGCAACATTGCCGACGACGGCGCCGACCAGCAACGGCGCCGCAATGCGCAGGCCAAGATTGAAACTGGCGGCGACCGCTTCGGCGATCGCCTCCGCCCCAGCGCCAAGCGGCAGCGGCCCCGCCGCCGGCAGGACGGTATAGGACGCGACCACGGCGCGCAGCGGGATCGCATAGAGACCGGTGCCCAGGAGCACGATGACCGCGAGCAGCCCGAATAGCCGGGAGGGCGCAGTGCCCTGGCCGGCAAACAGCGCGTCGCCCTGCAAGGGGCTGACGAGGCCGATGAACAAAGCCAGGAACTGCCCGGCCTGGGCCAGCGCGATGCTGACCAGGCGGGCCATCGTGCCAAGCCAGAGGCCGATCGCGATTTCCCCGGCCAACAGACGCAGCAGCGCCGCCGGGGTTTCTGGCACCACCGGCAGTCCAGGCTGCAACACCGGCAGGACGAGCAGCGCGATGAGCAGGGCGAGGAGCAGCCTGATATTCGTCGGCACCTCGACCTCCCCCAGCCCCGGCAGCAGCATCAGCGCGCTGCCGAGGCGCGCGAAGATCAGCAGCATGTGGAAGCCGAGCGCGGCCAGCCCGCCGAGGAAGGCGGCCTCGTTCATGGTGCGAGCCTGCCCGCGGTGACGATGCGGTCGAATAACTGGCCGGCATAGCCGCGCAGGTTGCCGACCATGCTGGGGCCGAGAACCATCAGCACGACAGCCAGGGCGACGATCTTGGGCAGAAAGGCGAGCGTCGCTTCCTGGATCTGGGTCAACGCCTGCAGCAACGACACAACCAGACCGATCGCCAGCATCACGAGGAGCGGCGGGCCAGCCAGTTGCAGGGTCAGGAACAGCGCTTCGCGGACCGCGAGCGCCGCGGGATCGGTCTCCATGCCTCCGCCTCCTGCGGGGGGTGGGCGTGCGGGGTCAGATCGGCATCCGCAGCACGTCCTGATAGGCGGCGATGACCCGGTCACGAACGGCGACCGCCGTCTTCAGGGTGACTTCCGCCTGCTGCAAGGAGAGCACCACATCGGTCACGCTGCCCTGGCCGAGCAAGGCCTGGGTACTGGCCGCATCGGCTGAATGACCAACCTCAACCGCGCCTTCGATCGCCCGCTGCAAGGTGGCGCCGAATCCGGCTTCGCTGCCCGCCGCGGGCCGCTGCGCCGCTTGGTACGCGCTGGCGGCGGCGGCGGCGGAGAGTTTCTCGACCATCAGCGCAAGGCTTCGATGGTGCGGCTCAGCATGCCGCGGGTGACTTCCAGGACGGAGAGATTGGCCGCGTAACTGCGCTGCGCCTCCCGCATATCCATGCTTTCGACCAGTGAGTCGATGTTCGGGCGCTTGACGTAGCCATTGGCATCCGCGGCCGGATGGCCGGGATCATAGGTTTGCGGAAACTCCCCGGCCTGGGTGCCGATGCGGGTGGCCGCGTTGACGCCCACACCGTCCTTGCCGTCCAGGCGAGCGCCGAAGGTGATCGTCTTGCGCCGATAGGGATCGGCGCCGGGCGATTGGCCGGTGCTGTCGCTATTGGCGAGGTTTTCGGCGACCACCCGCAGCCGGGTTGCCTGCGCCTGCATGCCGGCTGCCGAAATGCGCAGGGCGCGATCCAGATCCATCCGCTCTCGCTCCTCTCAAGCAGGCTGCGTGCGCATTCGCTCACGCATCCTGTGCTAATGCTTCTTCGGTTGCGGGATTCAGCGTTTTCGACGAATCCGCCGCAACGCATCCCGCTCTAGTTGCCCATCCCGAGCACGCTGCCGAACATGCCGAGCCAGCTTTTATGCAGGCGGGTGGCGAGGGCGTGGGCGGTGTCGGTTTCCGCGATCTTCATCGCTTCCCGGTCCAGTGAGACACCATTGCCGTTGGGTGAGGTCTCAGTGGCGAAGCGGTCTTTCAGGGATTTCGGCGTACCACCCGGGCTGGCGAGATGCGCCGGCTGGGTCCGCGCGAGGTCCACGGCGCCGCGCCCCCGCAACAGCGCGGCGAAATCGGTCAGATCTTTCGGGCGATAGCCGGGCGTATCGGCATGCGCGATATTCTCCGCCAAGACGCGTTGGCGGGCATCGAGCCAGGCGAGCCGACGCTCAGCCAAGGCGAGTGGTGCGGTTCGGGTCGGGTCCATGCCAGGACGTTGGCATGACAAGGCGAATCATCCGTTAACGCGCGCGACCTGCTGGCGCGCAAGCCTTCCTTAATCTGCCGCATGCGATGGTCCGCCATGGCCTTCACCGACCTCGCGCCCTACCCGCCTATGCTGGCCGCAATCCAGTCCCTGCAGGACACCATCACGATGGCCCGCGCCCTGGTCCAGGCCGGCCGGCGCATCGACCTGACCGGGCTCGATGCCGATGCCGCTGTGCTGTGCACGGCGATCGGCCTGCTAGCCCCCGAACGCAGCCAGGGTCTGCGCCAGTCGCTTGAAGAATTGGTGCGCGATGTCGATGCGCTGACCGCCGCCCTGCATCCCTGATCCCCCCTTCCGACGGCAGGAGGCCGTTGGCGCATGAATGATTGGCACAGCATTTTCCGCATGCTCGGCGCGCTGTTCGCCGTGGTTGTGCTCGCCTGGGCCGTGGCGCGGCTCATGCAGCGGCGCCAGGCCGGCGGCGGGGCGGGACGCCGGCTTGCGGTCACCGAAGTGCTGGCGATCGATCCCCGCCGGCGCCTGCTGCTGATCCGCTGCGACGGGCGCGAAGCGCTGCTGCTGACCGGCGGGCAGGATGATCGGCTGCTCGGCTGGCTGCCGCCGGCCCCGGAGTCCCTGCCATGATCCGCTGGCTGTTGCTGTTCGGGTTGCTGGCCGGACCGGCCGGCGCACAGAGCATCGCGATCGATCTCGGGGCCGGCGGTGCCCCGGGGGCAACCTCGCGCCTGGTGCAATTGGCCGCGCTGATCGGCGTTCTCTCGCTCGCCCCATCCCTGCTCGTGATGGCGACCGCCTTCACCCGCATCGTGATCGTGCTCGCCCTGCTGCGCACGGCGATCGGCGCGCAGGGTGTGCCGCCCAACCCTGTGCTCATCGGCTTGGCGCTGTTCCTCACCCTTTTTGTCATGCAGCCGGTGCTGCAGCAGAGCTGGGATGGTGGGCTGGCGCTGCTGGTTGAAGGCCGGATCGCCGATCTGGCCGGGCTGCAGGCGGCAGCCGAGCCCTTCCGGCGCTTCATGGTGGCCCATGTCGGCGATGCCGACCTGGCGCTGTTCCTCGATCTCGCCGGCCTGCCGCCGGTGCCGGAGGGCAGCACCCAGCCGGTTGCCTGGCGGGCGCTACTGCCGGCGTTCCTGGTCAGCGAAATGAAGCGCGCCTTCGAGATTGGCTTTCTGCTCTTCCTGCCCTTCCTGGTGATCGACATGGTCGTCGCCAGCCTGCTGATGTCGCTCGGCATGATGATGCTGCCACCCAATGTGGTGGCCTTGCCCTTCAAGCTGATCTTCTTCGTGCTGGTCGATGGCTGGCGATTGGTCGCCGGCAGCCTGGTCCAGGGCTTTGGCGGCTGACGCGGCGCCGGCTCAGCCGCGCGGCAGATGCTCGGCGATATAGGGCGGCAGGTGAAAGGCGCCGACATGGATCTCGGGCGTCCAGTAACGGGTGAGACCCAGAATACCCGCTGCCGCCGCCCTGGCGTGGATCGTCTCCACCGGCACCTGTCG
>CAITYE010000031.1 GCA_903896535.1 uncultured Paracraurococcus sp. | reverse complement strand
CTGCTGATGATCGGCCCGATCGCCAATTCCATGGCGAAGATCGACCCCGCCCTATTGGAAGCGGCGCGGGACGCCGGCGCCAGCCGCTGGCGGACGATGGTGGATGTGGTGGTACCGCTGTCGAAAACCGGCATCGCCCTCGGCTCGATCCTGGTCTTCACGCAGGTCATGGGTGACTTCTTCGTGGTGAAGGCGATGAGCGGCGGGCAAAGCGCCTCGATCGTCTCCGCGCTGGCGACCGAAATCCAGGCGATGCAGTACCCGCCCGCCGCAGCAAGCGCGGTGCTGCTGGTGCTGTTCGTCGCCTGCATGGTGGCTGGGATGATGCGCGTCGTCGATGTGCGGCGAGAGTTGGTCCGATGAGCGCTACCCGCACGCGCGACCCGCGCGAACATCGGCCCTGGACCTTCTACGCCCTGGCCACGCTGATGGTCGTCTTCCTGACTTTCCTCTACGGCCCGATGTTCGTCATCTACCTGCTATCCTTCCAGGGGCCGGATGGCGGCGTCACCTTCCCCATGGTCGGCGTCAGCACCTGGTGGTTTGCCGAAATCTGGAAACCCGGGCAGATGGCCAATATCCCCGTCAGTTTCCAGCGATCCATCGCGCTCGCCGCCGTCGTTTGCGTCATCACCACCGTGGTCGCGGTCGCCGCCGGCCTTGGCTTCCGCCGCCGCTTTCCGGGCTCGGGCATGCTGTTCTACCTCGCGGTGGCCAGCCTCGTGATGCCCAGCCTGCTGGTCGGCTTCGGCATCGGCCTCGCGTTTCAGCTCTTTGGCTGGAAGACGGATCTCTTCACCTCCGCGCTCGCCGCACAGCTGACCTGGACGCTGCCTTTCGGGCTCTTTGCGATGTTCGCGGTCTTCAACCGCTTTCCCCGTGCCTATGAGGAGGCGGCGACCGATCTCGGGGCTTCCGCCTGGCAACGTCTGCGCTGGATCACCGTACCGATCCTGCTGCCCGGCATCCTTGGCGTCGCGATGGGCGCCTTTACCCTCTCCTATGACGAATATGCCCGCACCACGCTGGTCGCCGGCAGTCGCAACACCTTGCCTCTCGAAATCTACGCGCTGCTCTCCTCATCGACCTCGCCCACGCTCTTTGCAATCGGCACCCTCACCACCGCCATCTCCTTCCTCGTCATCGTCACCACGCTTGTCTTCATCCTGCGTGTCCAGCGTCGGCGCGCCGGCCGCGCCTGAGGAGCCCCATGGATCAGCCCCTTCTCGCCCGCCGCTTCGATGTTGAGTTGGTGAAGGTCACCAAGCGCTACGGCCAGACCGTCGCGGTCGATGGCATTTCACTGCGTATCCCGCCGGCCAGCTATTGCTGCCTGCTCGGCCCCTCAGGCTGCGGCAAGACCAGCACCTTGCGGATGATCGCCGGCCATGAAGTGATCTCGGACGGCGATGTGCTGATCCATGACCAGAACGTCACCGACCTGCCGCCGCGCGAACGCGGCACTGCGATGATGTTCCAAAGCTACGCGCTCTTTCCGCACCTCTCCTGCCTCGACAATGTTGCCTTCAGCCTGAAGGCGAAGGGCGTGCCGAAGGTGCAACGCCACGCCAAGGCACGCGAATACCTCGCCCTCGTGCATCTGGAAAAATACGCCGATCGGCTGCCGGCTCAGCTCTCGGGCGGCCAGCAGCAACGCGTGGCCCTGGCCCGCTCATTGATCACCGAGCCGCGCGTGCTGCTGCTCGACGAACCACTCTCGGCGCTCGATCCCTTCCTGCGGACCAAGGTGCGGGAGGAGCTGAAGCGCTTCCAGCGAGACCTCGGCATCACCTTCATCCACGTCACCCACAGCCAGGACGAGGCCATGGCGCTGGCCGATCTGATGGTGGTGATGGAAGACGGCCATATCCGCCAGGCCGGCCCGCCGCGAGAGGTCTTCGAGCGACCGGATTCAGCCTTCGTCGCCCGCTTCATCGGGGGGCATAACATCCTGGCCGGCCCGAGCGGCGCAGTGGCGGTGCGCGCCGATCGCTGCCGGCTCGGCACACCGAACGGCGGCCCGCATGCCACCGGGCGCGTCGCCGCCGTGGAATACCAGGGCACCAGCGTGCGTGTGGCGGTTGACCTTGGCCAGGGCGAGGATGCGGCCGTGGTGGTGCCGGATGCGGCCTTCTTCGCCGGCCCGGTGCAGCCCGGCGATGCCGCGACCCTGGTCTGGGCCGAACAGGATGCCCACGCGCTAGAGCAGCCTCCGGTCTGATGGATCACGCGGTGACCAATCATACCGGAGATAAGCTGCTCTAGAACTTATATTTTCTGGAGCAGCCTCCGTTGTGACGCCCCAACAAGGGTCCCGACGGCACAGGCCGCCGGGACCCATGATGATCAGAGCAGGAAGACGCCCTTGCCCGAGCTCTGCTGGTCGAACAGACGATAGGCTTCCTCGGCCTGATCGAGCTTCCAGCTCTCGGTGAACAGCTCATCCACCTTGATGCCGCGGTCGATGATGAACTGCGCGCATTCCGCCTGACCGATCGAGGAGAAGGTCCAGGAGGCGATGACCGTCGCTTGCCGGCGCAGCATGTCCGGGGAGACGTCGATGGTGACCTCGTTGCCCTCACCCACGAAGCAGCAGGTGCCCCAGACCTTGAGGGCGCGGATCGCCTGGATGCGCGCCTCGGGCGAGGCCGAGGTATCGAGCGTCAGCTCGGCGCCGAGCCCGTGGGTCAGATCGCGGATCGCCGCGACCGCGTCGGCATTGGACGGATTGATGGTCTCAGCCGCGCCGAAGGCCCTGGCCCGCTCCAGCCGCTGCGGCGAGATGTCGAGGGCGATGACGCGCGCTCCCATCGCCGCGGCAAGTTGCGTCGCCGAAAGGCCGACCGGCCCCTGACCGAAGATCGCAATGGTGTCGTTGCCCGAGACGTTCATCCGCCGGAGCGCCCCATAGGCCGTGCCGGTGCCGCAGGAGATCGCCGCCCCCGCCTTGAAGGTCAGCGCCTCATCCAGCGGCACCAGGGTATTGGCCGGGACGCACATGTAGTTGGCATGCCCGCCATGGCTGTTGTTGCCATAGACCTTCACCGCGGTCTTCTGACACAGCTGTTGCCAGCCGGTGCGGCAATGGCCGCAGCTGGTGCAGCCCTGGTAGTGATGGACCATGACCCGCTGTCCGACCTGGGCATGCCGAGGGTCGACGCCCGGGCCGATCGCCGCAACCACACCGCAGGGCTCATGCCCGGCGATCACCGGGCCGCTGGCCGCCGGGATGCCGCTCTGCTGCCGCACGCCCTTCGGCCGGCGGTAGTGCTTCAGGTCGCTGCCGCACATGCCGGAGGCTTTCATCTCCAGCACCACCTCGCCCGCCCCCGGGGTGGGATCGGGAAAGCTCATCAGCTCCACTTGCCGGTCGCCCATGAAAACCACGCCGCGCATAGCCGTTCCTCCTGTCTGTTGGCGCGAAGCCTAAAGCAGCCCCGGCGCCGAGCAAGCCCGCGCAGGGTGGACGCGGCGCCCGGGTGTCTGCATATCGCACGGATGTGCCGCTCCCCAGGACGCCGCTGAGCCATGGCCCGCCCGTCGCGCCGGGACCGCCCCCCCCTGTCGCGCTGGCTGCGGCGCGGCCTGCTGGGCCTTATCGCCCTGCTTCTGCTCGGCGGCGGGGCCATTGCGCTGGGCCTCTGGCTCAGCCAACCGGCCCAACAGGGCACGCTCCGCCTGCCAGGGCTTGGCGCACCGGTCGCGGTGACCCTGGATGGCCAGGGCATCCCCCGCATCGCGGCGGCGAGCGAGACCGATGCGGCCATGGCGCTCGGCTGGCTGCATGCGCGCGATCGGCTGTTTCAGATGGAGATGATGCGCCGCGGCGGCGCGGGCCGCCTCGCCGAAGTGGCGGGCAAAGCCGCTTTGCCGACCGACCGGCTGATGCGGACATTCGGCCTCGCCCGTCTCGCCGAGGCGGACCTCGCCCTGTTGCCGGCCGAAACCCGTGCGGTGCTCGATGCCTATGCCGCCGGGGTGAATGCCTGGATCGCCGCGCGTGGCCGCTTCGCCGCGCCGGAATTTCTCCTGCTCGGCGCCCCGGCGCCCTGGCGGCCGGCCGATAGCCTGCTCTGGGGCAAGATCATGGGCGTCTGGCTCTCAGGCAATTGGCGGACCGAATTGGCCCGCGGTCGGCTCGCCGCGACCTTGCCGGCTGAGCGGGTGCGGGATCTCTCGCCGGGCGATGCCTCGGCCGGGCGGCCGGACCGGCTCGCGCTCGATCCCGCCCATCTGGGCCGGCTTACCGCAATCCTGCCGCGCTTCCCAGACCCCTTCACCCTGCCGGCCTCGGCAAGCAATGCCTGGGCAGTGGCGCCGGCGCATTCCGCCTCCGGCGGCGCGCTGCTGGCGGCCGATCCGCATCTCGGCTTCAGCGCGCCGATCCTCTGGTACCTGGCCCGGATCGATCTCGCCGATGGGCGGCTGCTGGCCGGCGCCACCAGCCCCGGCGTGCCCTTCATGGTGATCGGTCGCAGCCGCGACCTCGCCTGGGGCTTCACCACGACGCATTCGGATACGCAGGATCTGTTCGCCGAACGACTGCTGGACGAACATCGCTACGAAACGCCGGAGGGGCCGCAGCCCTTCACCCTGACCGAGGAGATCATCGAGGTCCGCGGCGAGGCGCCGGAGCGCCTTTACGTCCGCGCCACCCGGCATGGGCCGGTGATCTCCGATCTCGACCGTTCGGCGCCGCCGGGGATGGCATTGGCGCTCGCCGCCGCCAATCTCGCCCCGGCCGATACCAGCGCCGCCGGGCTGCATGCGCTGAACAGGGCCCGCTCGATCGCCGAGGCACGAACGGCGGCGGCGCAGATCACGGGCCAAGCCCAGAACCTGATCGTCGCCGACCGGGAGGGCGGCATCGCCTTCTATCTCACCGGCCGCACACCGCTGCGCCGGGCAGGCGATGGACAAATGCCGGTTGCCGGCTGGTCCGGCGCCTATGACTGGTCGGGCTGGGTCCCCTTCGAGGCGATGCCCCATGTGAGGGCCCCGGAGAGCGGCGTCTTGGTGAACGCCAACAACCGGCCCGCACCACCCGATAATCAGGTCTTTCTTGGGCATGACTGGCCGGGCGATTGGCGGGCGCGGCGGATTGGCGCGCTGCTGGCCAGCGGCGGGCCGCATACCGCAGCCGATTTCGCCCGCCTGCAGGGCGACACGGTCTCGCTTTTCGCCCGCGATCTGCTGCTGCCACCAGACGCCGTGCTGCGGCGCCTGCCGCGCTCGCCGGGCGCCGCCGGGCAGGCGCATGACCTGCTGCTGGCCTGGGATGGCGATGCCCGGGCGGCCTTGCCGCAACCGCTGATCTTCAATGCCTGGATCCGCGAATTCGGCCGGCTGGCCCTGGCCAAGGGCGGCGTCCCCGCCGGGGCCTGGACGGCGGAGGGGGAGTTCCTGGCCCGACTGCTGGCGCCCGGCAGCCCGCTTGCCGGCCCCTGGTGCGGCGGCGATTGCGCGCCGCTGGTGACGCAGGCGCTGACCCAGGCAGTCGCCGGCCTCACCGCGACCGAAGGGCCCGACCCCGCCGCCTGGCGCTGGGCCGGGCCGCATGTCGCGCGCTTCGAGCACCCGCTGTTGCGCGGCCTACCCGTCCTTGGGCCCCGCACCCGGCTGGAAGCACCGACCGGGGGGGATGAATGGACCATCTCCCGCGGCGGTATCCCGCGGGACGGGTTCCGGCACGTGCATGGCGCCGGCCTGCGGCTGGTCGCCGATCTTGCCGACCCGGACCGGACCCTGGCGATCATTGCGACCGGGCAGTCCGGCAACCCGCTCTCAGCCCATTGGGGAAACCTGCTGCCAGCCTGGCGAGATGGCCGGCCGCTGCTGCTCACCCGGCAGCCCGCCAGGGTCAGCGGCGAATTTCGCCTGCTCCCCTGACAAACCGGCGTGCGGGCTGTTGATTCCGGCGGCCCCTCCCCTGAGACTGCAACCTGCAATGCACCAGCGTTCCACCCGCCGTCCGCAATTTTTCTACACCACCGCGGCGCTGCCCTGCCCCTATCTGCCGGGCCGGACAGAACGGAAACTCGTGACCGAGCTCACCGGCTCGGACAGCGAGGGGTTGCACGACAAATTATCGCGCGCGGGATTTCGGCGCAGCCATAACATCGCCTATTCGCCAGTCTGCCCGGGCTGCAATGCCTGCGTGCCGATCCGCATCGCCGTCGGCGCCTTCGCGCCGAACCGCAGCCAGCGCAAGCTTGCCAAGCGGAATGCCGATATCGGCGGCTTCGAGATGCCGGCCCGCGCCACGGCCGAGCAATTCGGCCTGTTCCAACGCTACCAGCAGGCCCGCCATGGCGAGGGCGACATGGCCTCGATGGGCTTCTACGACTTCCGGGCCATGGTCGAAGATACGCCGATCACCACCGGCATGGTGGAGTTTCGCGACCCGGCCGATCGGCTGGTCGGCGCCTGCCTGACCGATTGGCTGAGCGACGGCCTCTCCGCCGTCTATTCTTTTTTCGCGCCGGACGAGACCCAGCGCTCGCTCGGCTCCTGGGCGATCCTCTGGCTTATCGCCCGCGCCCAGGCCCTTGGCCTGCCCTATGTCTATCTTGGCTATTGGGTGCCGCAGAGCCGGAAGATGGCCTACAAAAGCCGCTTCCGGCCCAGCGAGGTGCTGACCGGCGGCATCTGGCGGCCACTTGAAGCCACCGGCCTGGTCCCCGCGGAGCCCGTCGCCGCCGACTGAAACGCGCCGTTCAGCCGAATTTGTTGCTCCGCGGGAAACCGTTCGGCGGCAGCTTGCCCGCCCCCGCGCGCTGGCCGCGCCAAGGGGTCAGGTCGGTCTCTGTGCGCACCCGATCGCCCAGCGCCCAGCTCAACCCCTCCGCCCGACGGAACACTTTCACATCGGACAGCCCGCCGTCGCGGTAGCTTTGCAGCTGCACGCCGCGCCCGCGCGTCATCTCCGGCACCTGATCGAGCGGGAAGACCAGCAGCTTCCGGTTCTCTCCCACCGTCGCCACGCTATCGCCCTCGACCGGCACGCAGACCATGGCCTCGCGCCCGGCATCGAGCAGCAGCACCTGCTTACCGGTGCGCTTTTCGGCCAGTAGCTCCTCGGCCTTGACCACGAATCCGCGGCCATCGCTGGCGGCGAGGAGGAAGCGCTCGCCATCGGCGGGGACAAAGAGGGCAACCACCTGGTCCTCATTGGTCAGCTCGACCAACAGCCGCACCGGCTGGCCGTCCCGGCCACGCGGCACTGCCTCCCCCTTCAGGGTGAAGGCGCGCCCATTGGTGGCAAAGAGCACGATGCGGTCGGTGGTCTGTGCATGCACCGCAAGATGCAGCGCATCGCCTTCCTTGAACCGCACCTCGGCATCCGCGGCCAGATGCCCCTTCTGGGCGCGGATCCAGCCCTTCTCGGACAGGATCACGGTGATCGGCTCGCGCTCGACGAAGGCGGCCTCATCGACGAGTACGGCTGGCAACAGGCGACCGGTCTCGGTACGCCGGGCGCCGAGCGCCCCCTCGCCGAAGGCGGCCCGCGTCGCGGCGATTTCGGCTGCGATCATCTCCCAGCGCTTGGCCTCGGATTTCATCAGCCCCTGCAGCGATTTCTGCTCGGCCGAAAGCTTCCGGTGCTCCTTGCGGATCTCCATTTCCTCAAGCCTGCGCAGCGCCCGCAACCGCATGTCGAGAATCGCATTGGCCTGCGTCTCGATTAACGAGAAGGTCGCCATCAGCGCCTCCTTCGGCTTGTCCTCCTCGCGCACAATGCGAATCACTTCATCGAGGTTGAGATAAACGATCAGGTAGCCGTCGAGGATTTCCAGCCGGCGGGCGATCGCCGCCAGGCGATGCTCGGTGCCACGCACCAGCACGACATGGCGGTGATCGAGCCAGGCCTGCAGCGCCGCCTTCAGCCCCATCACCCGCGGCGTGCGCTCGGCATCCAGCACATTGAGGTTGAGCGGGATGCGGGCTTCGAGGGCGGTGGCGCGGAACAGCGTCTCCATCAACACGGCCGGATCGACATTGCGCGACTTCGGCTCGATGACCAGACGGATGACATCGGTGCTCTCGTCACGGATATCGCCGAGCAGGGGCAGTTTCTTTTCTTCCAGCAGCTGGGCGATCTGCTCGATCAGCTTGGCCTTCTGCACCTGATAGGGGATCTCGGTGACGACGATGCGCCACGTGCCGGCCTTCATCTCCTCGCGGGCCCAGCGCGCGCGCAGGCGAAAGCCGCCACGGCCGGTCTCATAGGCCTCGCGGATCGCCTCTGGCGGCTCCACCAGCACGCCGCCGGTGGGGAAATCAGGCCCGGGCAGATACGCAAGCAGGGCCGCCGTGTCGGCGCTGGGGTCCGCAATCAGATGCAGCGCGGCGGCACAAAGCTCGCCCGCATTGTGCGGCGGGATGCTGGTCGCCATGCCGACCGCGATGCCGTTCGCACCGTTCGCCAGCAGGTTCGGGAAGGCTGCGGGCAGCACCACCGGCTCCTGCTCCTCACCATCATAGGTGACGCGGAAATCGACGGTGTTCTCGTCGATCCCCCGCAGCATGGCCTGCGCAACGGCGGTCAGCCGCGCTTCGGTGTAACGCATGGCGGCGGCGTTATCGCCGTCGATATTGCCGAAATTGCCCTGTCCCTCGACCAGCGGGTAGCGCGCTGCGAAATCCTGGGCGAGGCGAACCATGGCGTCGTAGATCGCGGCATCGCCGTGCGGATGGTACTTGCCCATCACGTCGCCGACGATGCGGGCGCATTTCTTGAAGCCTGCCTCGGGGTCGAGCTTGAGTTGATGCATCGCCCAGAGCAGCCGGCGGTGCACGGGCTTCAGCCCATCGCGCACATCCGGCAGCGACCGCGCCATGATGGTGGACATGGCATAGGCCAGATAGCGCTCGGAGAGCGCATCGGCGAACGAGGTCTCGCGGAAGCCGCCAGTCGTCGCGGTGGGCGGGTTGACGTCGTCAGGCATGGGCCGATTCGCGCTTCGTTCTCATCTCGGCCGGCATACACCTTGGGCGCAGGCAGCGCCACCATGCGTCGCTGGCGCCCGGCGCAGGCGTCGCCTGGGCGGGCGGATCGGGCGAGGGGCCTGCCCGGCCCGCCGCGACTATGAGAGGCAGCGCTCCGGCGGCCAGCCGCCGGCGTGCGAGGTCGCCCGGAAAGGGCGGCCCGAGCCGCTGCCGGACGCGCTCTGGCGCGGCGGCCCCTCAGCCTGCAGCGTGGCCAGCACGCGGCCGATCACCCCCTGCCAGTCCCCCGGGGCGCGCTGGCGGAAGATCCGCATGGTCGGATACCAGGGGCTATCGTCACGCCCATGCAACCAACGCCAGCAGGGATCGGCGCGCGACAGCAGCCAGACCGGGCGGCCGAGCGCCCCGGCCAGATGGGCAACCGAGGTATCCACGCTGATGACCAGATCGAGCGCGGCCATCAGCCCGGCGGTATCGGCGAAATCCCGCATCAGCGGCATCGGGTCGAGCAGCGGCAACGGCGGGATGCCGCGGGGCTCTTTCTGCAGGCTGACGAAGACCGCGCCCGGCAGCTTGGCCAGCGGCGCCAGCAGGGCCGGATCAAGCGAGCGGCGCTGGTCGAGCGGAAAGGGCAGGCCGTGCTCGGTCGCCGCCCCGGCCCAGCAGAGCCCGATGCGCAATCCGGGCGGTAGCCGCGCCGACCAAGCGCCCGGATCGGCCGCAAGGTAGGGAACCCCCGCCGGGATCGTCGCCAGCCGCGTATCGCAGGCGAGCGGCAGGCTCAGCAGCGGGCAATGCGCGGCGAACTGGGGCAGCGGTTCCCCGGCGGCGACAACCTGCACCACCCCCGGCACGCTCTCGGCCAGCCGTCGCAGGGCCGGCTGCACTTCCAGCACCACCCGCGCGCCGCGCGCCACAACCATCGGCGCGTAACGCAGGAACTGAAGGGTGTCGCCATGCCCCTGTTCGGCATGCAGCAGGATGGTCCGTCCCTCGATCGGCTCACCGCGCCAAGCCGGCCCGAACCGGCGGCCCTGACGGCCGGGGCGCCGGAAGCGCCATTCATACTCCGCCCAGCCACGCGCGAAATCGCCGCTGGCCAGCAAGGTTAGTGCGCGGCAGAAATGGGCCTCGGCGTCCTCCGGCGTTAGCGCGACGGCGCGGTCCTGCATCCCCAGGGCCTCCGTCGCCCGGCCCATGGCGTGCAGGGAATTGCCCAGATTGGTCCACACCCCCGCATGATCCGGCGCACGGATCAGCGCCGCGCGGTAACAGCCGGCGGCGGCTTCGAAATCGCCCAGATCATGTCGGGCATTGCCCATCACCTGCAGGCTGTGCGGATCGCCCGGGCGCAGCGCCAGCGCCTGTTCCGCCATCGCCACCGCATCCGCGACGGCGCCAAGGCTACGCAACGTCTCCGCCAGGTTCAGCCAGGCGGGGGCAAACTCCGGCGCCAATTGGGCGGCGGCCAGGAAGGCCTCGGCCGCGGCCACGGGGTCGCCGCCGGCTAGCAGCGCATTCCCCACCTCGAACCGCTGTAGTGCCTGATCGGCAGCCGCCGTCCCAGCGGGGGAGAAGAGGGTCTCAGCCTGCATGCCCGGACCCTGCGCCGCAGGCGGTTAAGAACCGGTGAGGGAGCCCGCCCGTGCGAGGTCGGCGATGCGGTCAAAGAGCCGCCCGCGCGCTGCCGGCAGCACCTCCCCCGGCACAGCACGGGCGAGGAAATGCCCCGTCAGCCGCAGCCCGACGAGGAGTTCATCGGGCGCCGCCGCCACCCGCTCCTGGGCCAGAAAGCCCGGCAGCGGCAACAGCCGCGCCCGCCAGGGTCCTGCCGCCGCCGCGCTGACCGCCCGGCCGCTGCGCGGCGAGACGAAGGCGAGGTCGTCGGTCGTCCCGGTCAGCGCGCAACGATCGAGGTCGAGGCCGTAGCCAAGCTCGGTCAGCAGCGCCGCCTCCCAGCGCACGTAATCGGCCAACGCAGGTACCGGCAGCCCGGCGATGAGCGCGAGCAGGCCGCGAAACGCCACCGGGTAGGGCGCCCGGTCGGGCAGCACCGCCTCGGCCATGGCGCAGGCGGCAGAGAGCAGCGCGAGACCAAGCGGCGCATCGAGCGCGCGGGCCGCCGCCGGATGCACCAGCTCGCCCGATAGCGCACCAAGCTGTTCGGCGAGCCGCGCAACCCAGCGTGCCTCGATCAGATTGCCCGGCTGCCACAACGCCGCCTGCGCCCGGCTTGCCCCGCCCTTGGCAAGGCCGGCATGCCGGCCTTGCGCCTCAGTCAGCAACGAAACGACCAGCCCGGTCTCGCCGAGCGGCCGGGCCGCCAGCACAATCGCGGGGGACTGCCATTCCATGCTGTCAGACTATAGCGGGATGCGTTGGGGCGGG
>CAITYE010000030.1 GCA_903896535.1 uncultured Paracraurococcus sp. | reverse complement strand
GAACCCGCCGGTTGGGACTATCTACAACTACCCGCTGAAGCCGCACCACGAGGCCAAGACCTCGATTGCCTTCGACCCGGCGCCGCCCGAGCTTGCCGCGCAGATGTATATCCAGGCGCTCAATACCAAGGTCATCGCCCGCGTCGCCCAGGGCGGCGAGACGATCGACCAGGCGATGGGCTGGCTGGAGCGCGAGATCAACAACATGCGCCGCGGCTGAGCGGCGCACGGGCCAGAACGGCACCCCAGGGGAAGAGGGAGGGCGGGATGGCGCTCGATGCCACCACGGCGCTGGCGGGCGGGCCGATGACGCCCGCTGGCGGCGGCACGCTGCGGCGGCTCGCGCGCCGCCGCTCGACCATCGCCTTCCTGATGACGTTGCCGCTGATCGCGGTGATCGCCGGCCTCGTCGCCTATCCGGCGGGCTATGCGATCTACCTCGCCACGCTGAACCGGCGCATGACCGGCTTCATCGGCCTCGGCAATTTCGAGATCCTGCTGGAATCCGAGACGTTCCGGATGGTCATCTGGCAGAGCTGTTTCTTCGCGGTCACCGCGGTGATCCTGAAGGCGCTGTTCGGCTTCTGGCTGGCCAGCATGCTGCACCACATCCCCACCAAGGGGCAGCGGATCTGGCGCGGCATGCTGCTGCTGCCCTGGGTGGTGCCGCCGGCCCTCTCCACCCTCGGCTGGTGGTGGATGTTCGACCCCAGTTATTCCTCGATCAACTGGGTGCTGACCGCGATCGGCGGTCCCGCCATCCCCTGGCTGGGGGAGCCGTGGTGGGCGCGGGTCTCGGTCATCCTCGTCAATGTCTGGGCGGGCACGCCCTTTTTCATGATCATGTATCTGGCGGCGCTGAAATCCGTGCCCGATCAGCTTTACGAGGCAGCGGCCATCGATGGCGCGACCGGCTGGCAGGGGCTGCGCTACGTGACCTTGCCGATGATGCGCAACATCATATCCATCACCGTGCTGTTCAGCCTGATCGTCACCTTCGCCAACTATGACATCGTCCGGGTGCTGACCAATGGCGGCCCCCGCGACCTGACGCATGTCTTTGCCTCCTACGCCTTCCAGGTGGGCATCCTCTCGGGAAATATCCCGCGCGGTGCCGCGGTCTCGCTCTTTATGTTCCCGATCCTCGCAGGGATCGCCTTCTTCGTCCTGCGTGGCGTGACCCAGCGCAACAAGGAGATGGCTTGATGTCGGCCAGCGCCGCCCGCCCCTCCGACGTCCTGCCCGGGCTCGGCCGCAAGATCGGCTCGCTGCGCCAGGAACGCCGCTGGGCGCTCATCACCGCCTATATCTCGCTGGTCGTCGCCGCCATCGTCATGCTGGCGCCGCCCTTTTACATGCTGATCACCAGCCTGAAGACCAGCGCCGAGATCTCGAACCCCGTCGGCACGCCCTGGATCGTGCGCGACCCGACATTGGCCAATTACACGGCCCTCATCAGCGATCCCATGTTCCGCGGCTTCTTCTGGAACAGCATCATCGTCACCGTGCTGGTGGTGGCGGTGACCATGGTGATCTCGGTCCTTGCCGCCTTCGCGCTGGCGCGGATGAAGTTCTTCGGCAGCCAGGTGCTGGCGACCGGCGTCTTCCTCACCTACCTGGTGCCGGACACGCTGTTGTTCATCCCGCTCTATCAGATCGTCGGTGGGCTCGACCTGCTCAACTCCAAATGGGGGCTGGTGCTGGTCTACCCGACGCTGTCGGTGCCCTTCTGCACCTGGATCATGATCGGCTACTTCGCCTCCATCCCAAAAGAGCTGGACGAGGCGGCGCTGATCGATGGGGCCAACTGGATGCAGATGCTGACCAAGATCTTCATCCCCGTCGCCCTGCCCGGCATCATCGCCGCGACCATCTTCGCCTTCACCGTCAGCTGGGCGGCCTTCGTCTATCCCACCGCCTTCATCACCCGCCCGGATGAGATGCCGCTGACCATCGGTGTCGTCTCCCAGCTGATCCGCGGCGATACCTTCGCCTGGGGGCAGCTGATGGCCGGCGCGCTGCTGGCGGCGATGCCGCCGGTGATCGTCTACGCGTTCCTGATGGACTACTACATCGCGGGCCTGACGGCCGGCGCAACCAAGGGCTAGGGGCCGTCCCATGGCACAGGTCAACATCAAGAAGGTCGTCAAGGAATACGAAGGCGGCGTGCAGGCGGTGAAGGGCATCGACCTCGACATCGGCGATAAGGAATTCGTCGTCCTCGTCGGCCCGTCTGGCTGCGGCAAGTCGACCACGCTGCGGATGATCGCGGGGCTTGAGGAAATCACCAGCGGTGCGATCGAGATCGACGGCAATATCGTCAACGATGTCCCGCCGCGCGACCGCGACATCGCCATGGTGTTCCAGAACTATGCGCTTTATCCGCACATGTCGGTCTACGACAACATGGCCTTCGGCCTGATGCTGCGGAAATTCCCCCGCGAGGAAATCCGCCGCCGGGTGGAAAACGCCGCCCGCATCCTCGATATCGGGCCGCTGCTGGAACGCAAACCGAAGGCGCTCTCGGGCGGCCAGCGGCAGCGCGTCGCGATGGGCCGCGCCATCGTCCGCGACCCCAAGGTCTTCCTGTTCGACGAGCCGCTGTCGAACCTCGACGCCAAGCTGCGCGTGCAGATGCGCACCGAGATCAAGAAGGTCCACCAGACCGTCAAGACCACCACCGTCTACGTCACCCACGACCAGGTGGAGGCGATGACGCTGGCCGATCGCGTCGTGGTCATGAACCACGGCATCATCGAACAGGTCGGCCCGCCACAGGTGCTCTATCACAGCCCGGCTACGAAATTCGTCGCCGGCTTCATTGGCAGCCCGGCGATGAACTTCATCCCCGCCAGGCTCGAACAGGCCTCGGGCGCGCTGAATGTCCGGCTCTCGGACGGTGCGCTGCTGCCGGTGCCCGCCGACCGCACCGCCCGCTATGCCGGCCATGCCGGCCGGGAGGTCCTGTTCGGCATCCGGCCGGAACACCTGACCGCCGCCAGCCAGATGGAAGCCCGCCCCGGCCTCGCGCCGCTCAGCCTGACGCCCGAGGTGGTCGAGCCGCTGGGTGCCGAGACGCTGTTCTATTGCTGGCGGGATGGCGGCGAGATCTGCGCCAAGATCGACCCCGGCGTTGCCGCCGCACCCGGCGTGCCGCTGGCCATGACCGCGGATATGAACCGCATGCACATCATCGACCCCGCGACGGATAAGGTGCTCTGATGGCTGGCTATACCCCTGTAATGATCGCGGCGCCGACGCTCGATGCGTTGGTCGGCAATATCTTCAAGGCCGCCGGCTGCGATGCGGCTGAGGCCGGGCGCATCTCCAGCCACCTGCTCGGGGCCAATCTCGCCGGGCATGACAGCCACGGCGTGGTCCGCGTGCCGCGCTATGTCGAATGGCAGCAGGCCGGCTACATCGTTGCGGGCCAGCAGGCCGAAATGGTCACCGATGGCGGTGCCTTCGCGCTGCTCGACGGCAAATGGGGCTTCGGGCAGACCGTCGCCCCGCAGGCCACCGCGCTGGGGATCGAGCGCGCGCAGAAGCATGGCACGGCCATCATCGCGCTGCGCAATGCCGGCCATGTCGGGCGCATCGGCACCTATGCCGAACAGGCGATCGCCGCCGGGCTCATCTCCATCCACTTCGTCAATGTCGCCGGCTCGGTCCTCGTCGCCCCCTTCGGCGGCACGGAACGGCGCTTCTCCACCGCCCCCTTCTCGGTCGGCGTGCCGACCAGCCCGCCGGTGGTGCTGGATTTCGCCACCTCGGCGGTGGCCGAGGGCAAGGTCCTGGTTGCCTCCAACGGCGGCAAGCCGCTGCCGGCGGATGCGTTGATCGAGCCGGACGGCACCCTCTCGGGCGATCCGCACACCCTGTATGGCGAATACGCCCAGGTCGGCCCGCGCAGCCCGGCCAATGGGCTCGGCGCCATCCGCGCCTTCGGTGACCACAAGGGCTCCGGCCTCGCCTTCATGTGCGAATTGCTGGCCGGCGCCTTCACCGGCGGTGGCTGTTCCGGCCCGGTTGGCGAGCGTGGGCGCATCGCCAATGGCATGCTGTCCATCTACATCTCACCCCGGCATTTCGGCACCGAAGCCGCCTTCAAGCAGGCCGCCGAGGAGTACGTCACCTGGGTGAAGTCCTGCCGCCCCGCCGCCCCGGGTGGCGAGGTGCTTGCGCCTGGGGAGCAGGAAGCCCGGCTGCGCGCCGAACGCCTGGCCCATGGCGTGCCGCTGCAGCCCGATACCTGGGCGAGCATCGTTGCCTGCGCTCGCAACCTTGGTGTGACCGTACCCAACGGATGACCACGGCGGCCGAGTATGCCGCGCTGCGCGCACCATTGCTGACAGCGGCGTCGAAGCGCGTGCCGCTGGCCAGCCTTGCCCAGCAGGCGCGCGCCCTCTCGCTCTGGGACGGCAAGCAGGTGGTGCCGGCCGATGAGATGCAATTCGCCATCGTCTTCGATCTCGGCGTGCTCGACCCCGTCGGCGAGCACGGCCGCGGGATCGACCGCCAAGCCCGGGCTGAGCCGCCGCCCCCAGGCAGCCCGGAGGCGAAGCTGCTGGCCGCCTTGCAGGTCGCGCGCTTCGGCCTTTTCACCCTGCACGGCCCCGATCCGCTCGGCGGGGTGAAGGCGGCAGGCTTCCCCGATGGGGCGCCGCTGCGGATCACCGATCAGTTCCTGGGCGCCGCCCCGCCCGGCACCCTGGTCGGGCTGCGCCTCGTCCAACCAGAGGCGGATATCACCCTGACCTGCGGCACCACGGTGCAGGTCGATAGCCGGCTGCTGGAGCGGCTGCTGAACGATGTCCCGCCGGAACGCGGGCCGGTCTTCCCCGGCCCGCCCGCGCCGGACGATGCGGTGGCGATCGCCCGGCTGATGGCCGAACCGGCGGCCCGGCTGCGGCTGGCCGATCTGCAGCGCCAGCCGGGCTTCGCCGCCCGGGTCTATCGCACCGCCATCGATCTTGGGCTACTCGGCCCCGTGCAGGGCCGCACGCCGCAGTAGCGCCCTCGTCCCATGAAAGCCGATGATGCGCCGCCTGCTCCTCACCCTTTGCCTTAGCCTGCTGACCGGGGCTGCTGCGGCCTTTCCGGACCGGCCGGTCACCCTGGTCACCGGCTATGGCCCGGGCGGGTCCACCGATATCGCGGCCCGGCTGCTGGCCGACCGGCTGGCCGCCAATCTCGGCCCGGGGGCCCGGGTGGTGGTGGAGAACCGACCCGGCGCCTCTGGCACCATCGCCGCCGAATGGCTCAAGCGCCAGGCGCCGGATGGCCATACCATCATGCTCGTCGAAAGCTCCTCCCACGCCATTGCGCCGAATGCGCTGGTGGGCGGCACGCGCTACGATCCGCTCCGCGATTTCAGCCATCTCGGCATCATCGCCACGGCGCCGCTGATCCTTGTCACCAACCCGAAATTCCCGCCGCGCGATGCCGCCACGCTGCTGGCCACGTTGAAGGCGGCGCCGCCGGATACCTATACCTACGCGACCTCCGGCATCGGTGCGATCGTGCACCTGGCGCCGGAGATGCTGGCGCTCGGACTCGGCACCCGGTTCGTCAACCTGCCCTATCGCAGCGGCGGGCAGATGGTGACGGCGATCTTCCAGGGGGAGGCGCAGTTCGGCATCGCCGTCCTCGCCTCCGCCGCCGGGCAGGTGCGCGACGGCATGGTGCGCGGCATCGCCGTGACCGGG
>CAITYE010000029.1 GCA_903896535.1 uncultured Paracraurococcus sp. | reverse complement strand
GCAGAAGGTGACGATCGAAACCTGAGCCATGCGTGCGAGATCATAAGCCCAGAGCAATTCTGGCCGCCCCTTGGCCAGGGATGCGACCCGAAAGGTATAATAGATCGCCCACAGGATACCGCTGAACCAGACGACGAAGCCAAGGAAGCCGTGTTCGGCCAGCACCTCGAACCAGATGCTGTGGGGGGCGAGCGGGCGCACCTCTGGTGCGTAGCGCTGCAGGACATCGGGCGAATGGGTGGCCTTGAAGCCGGCACCGAGGAAAGGCCGCGACTGGGCGATCTTGATCGCCACCTCCCACATCACGATGCGATTAGTAGCAGAGCCGTCCTGCTTGTACTCACGGATGGTGGACATTCGCTCATGCCAGCTATCTGGCATGAAGCTGAAGATCAATACGCCGGCCACCGCGGCGGCAAGCAGGGTCTGGATCTTCGCCCGCGAGCGCCACCACATCACCGCACCCAAGGCCAGTGCGCTGACCAGGGCGCCACGCGATCCGGTACCGATCGCCGATATAAGCGTGAGCGGCATGGTGATGAGCAGGGCGAGCCGCGTCATTCGATGCGATGAATGCAGGCGCACGTAGTTCATCAGCGGCAGCGTCATCAGCAGCGCCACGGCCAGGTGGTTTCGGTCTGCGATCATGCTGCCGACGGGGCCGAGCACCATGAAGCCGCCGCCGGTCGCCAGCGTGAACAGGCCACCCTTGACGCCGTAGAAGCCAATGCAGATGACGAAGAGCCAGATGATGGCGTGGATGCGCCAGCGATCAGTCAGCAGCGCTGCGATCAGCAAGACGCTGACATAGATCTTGATTACCCGGAGCCACATATCGTCGACCAGGAGCGGCAGGCCGATCGCGGTCTTCGAGGTGATGCTGACGAGGATCATCATCAGGACGATGCTGACCGTCACGCCGTTCAGGGCGAAGAATCGCGGCTCTCGGCCGAATAGGCAGCCTACGGGCAGGATCAGAACCGCGATGTAGGCCCAGGGGATATTCTGCGCGAAGCCATACACCTCGACGTGCGGATTCATGAAGGAGATCCAGCCGAAGACCAGCGCACCCACGAAGGGAAAGCGGATCGCGCAGATCAGCAGCAGGCCTAGTAGCGCCGCGAGGAAGGCCGAGCGCATCTGCCCTCAGTTCCCTGCCTTCAGGGCGTTCAGCAGCTTCTCCGCCTCGGCGCGTTCGGGGAAGCCGGTATTGGCGACCAGCAGCGTCTCCAGCAGCCGCTGCGCCTCGGGCTTGTCGCCGGTCTCCTTCAACGCATAGGCGAGGTGGTAGACGATACTGGGATTAGGCGCCTGGCGGCCGCGCGGTGTGGCGGCGGCCCGCAGCAGCGGCAGGGCCAGCGGCGCATTGCCGTCGCGGGTCAGAATCCAGCCGAGCGTATCGGCGCTCTCGGCGGACGGCATCAGGAAGTAGGCGCGCTGCGCGAGTTCCCGCGCCTTCGGCATCGAGGCGCCGCCGCGCTCGCCGAGTATCCAGGCGAGGTTGTTCAGCGCGACGCCGTTGTTGGGCGCGCTTTCTAGCACGACGTTCAGCTTGCGTTCGGCGTCGGGCAGTCGTCCCGCCTGGATGTCGAGTTGCGATAGGGCATCGAGGACTTCGGGATTGCGCGGCTCCCGCTGGAGCCAGGCATTCAGCGCGCCGTTGGCATCGTTAGTTTGTCCGGCAGTGCGAAAGGCGGTGGCGCGGGCCAGCGCCAGCTGGGCAGAGGGCGCTTCGTTATAAGCGGTGGTGAAGGCACGGGCCGCATCGACTGGACGTTGGGCGGACATCAGTAGCTCCCCGCGCAGCAGGCGGGCGTTCGGTTGCATGTTCGTCTGCTTTGCCAACTCGTCGGCGACCCCAAGCGCTGCGTCCAGGCCGCGGATCTGCTGCACCAGCGTGACCAGAGTCCGTTGCAGAGCGGCACTGCCCGGCTGCGTGCGCAGACCCTCGCGGACCAGGCCTTCGGCACCAGCGGGGTCGCTGTTGCGCAGCAGCAAGGCGGCCAATTGGCGGCGGGCGAAGATGTTGTCGGGCGACTCCGCCAACGCGGCGCGCGACGCGATTTCTGCATCGCTCCAGCGATTCGCCGCTGCATAGGCTTGGGCACGCGCCAGCGGCAGGGACGGTCCCAGGCCGGCTCGGCGCAACGCTTCGGTGTCGAGGATAGAGAGAGCCCGGTTCGGCTCGCCAGCCGCGTTGTAGAGATTGGCCAGGGCCACGGCGAGGCGCGGGTCGGTCGGCCGCGCCGCCTGGGAACGCTCAAGCAATTGCCGCGCTGCCTGCCCGCGTGGGCTGTTGATGCCGGCGATACCGGCAATATTGCCGATCGCCTCGGCATTGCCTGGATCGCGCTGCAACACTTCAGCAAGCAGCCGGTCGACATCGGCGGTCCTACCGTCCGCCGCTGCGACGCGGGCCAGGCCGAGACGGGCGGCCACGCTATCAGCATTGGCCTTCAGTGCCGCCTCGAAATCGATCTTTGCGCCCGCGAGGTCGAGCCGCGCAAGCTTGATGGCGGCAGAGAGGGTGGAGCCGACCTCGCCGCTTTTTACGGTGGCGTCGAGTTTGGCGAGTTCCGTCTCGGCGGTGGCGATATCGCCCCGGCCAAGCGCCGCAACGGCCAGCATCTGGCGCGCCCCGGGCTGGTCGGGGACCAGGGCGAGGACACCCTCTGCGGCTTGGGTGGAGCCGGCATTATCGCCAGCGGCCAGGCGGCTGGCCGCGAGGCGGGCGAGGATCTGCGCGTTCTTCGGTGCCAGCTCACTGGCCCGCTGTAGGGCCGCGGTCGACTCTCGTGGCCGGTTATCGGCGGCGTAGGCGCGGCCCAGCAGATCGTAGATCTCGGCGTCCGGTGTACCGCGTGAGATGAAGCGGTTCAGCACGATCGTGGCCTCGCCCGGCCGGCCCCGCTCGATCTCGATGGCCGCAAGGAATTTGGCGCCGCGCGGATCCTCGGGGCGGCGGGCAACGAAGCGCTGGGCGGCATCGACGGCGAGTTCGATCTGATTCAGCCCGCGCTTAGCGATCGCCTGCAGCAGGAAGCCGTCGGGGAAGCTCGCCAGGGCAGAGCCCAGGCGCTGGAAGATCTCATCGGCCGGCTTCCAGTCCTGCGCCTGCACCAGCATGGCGGCCCGCAGATAGGCAGCCGGCGCGCTGTTCGGCTGCAGGCGGAGCGCGGCGTCGACCTCGGTCTTGGCTTCTGCCGGCTTGCCGGCCCGCAGCAGAGCCTCGGCCCGTAGGATATGTGCCGGGACATGGGCAGGGGCGGTCTTCAGCAGATGGCCTAGGGTTGCCGCAGCGGCATCGGCCTCGCCGCGCTCGAATTGCAGGCCGGCTTTGCGCAGCAACGCATCGACCGAGTTTGAATCGATCAGCAGCGCCTGGTCGATCGCCGCTTCTGCGGCCTGACGATTGCCTTCCGAGAAGCCGATGGCGGCGGCGGCGAGGTGCGGCTCAAGCGCCTTGGGGTTGAGCCGCAGTGCCTCCGCCGCCGCCTTGCGGGCGGCCTCGCGGTCATTGAGGTTGAGCTGGGCGAAGGCGTGCGCCGCAGCGATCTGGGCGCCCAGGGGATCCGGGCCGGCGCCTGCTGGGATTGGGAATTCGCGCAGCACTTCGCGGGCGCGGTTCTGCATGAGCATGCCGCGCAGCAGCATGCGGGTGCCGGCCACCTTGTCGAAGCCGCGATCGATCGCCGCCCGAGCTTCCTTCTCGGCGGTGTCGCCATCGCCCAGATCAAGGCTGACCTG
>CAITYE010000028.1 GCA_903896535.1 uncultured Paracraurococcus sp. | reverse complement strand
TGGTATCGGCATAGGGTGTCTGGCGCTTGGAGACATAGGCCTCCAGCGCATGGGTCAGGCTATCGATGCCGGTATCGGCGGTGGTACGGGGCGGCACCGAATAGGTCAGCTCGTAATCCACCAGCGCGGCCAGCGGCAGGGCGCCGAGCCCGGCGATCAGCATCTTCTCATCCGTCTCGGTATCGGTGATGACGGTGAAGCGGGTGGCTTCCGAGCCGGTGCCCGCGGTGGTGGGGATGCAGATCACCGGGACCGCGCCCTGGTCGGCCTGCGCGGGCACCTTGAAGCTGCGCATCTTGGCACCCGGCGGCGCGGCGGCGAGGATCGCGATCGCCTTGGCGGTATCCATCGGGCTGCCACCGCCGAAGCCAATCAGGCTGTCATAGGCGCCGGCGCGGAAGGCGGCGACGCCCGCCTCGATCACCGTATCGGTCGGGTCGGGCACCGTCTCGGCGAAGACCGCGGGCGACAGCCCGGCCGCGCGCAATGGCGCCAGCGCCTGGTCGATGGTGCCGGAGGAGACCATCCAGGGGTCGCTGACGACCAGCGGACGGCTGAGCCCAAAGATGGCCAGCACCTCGGCGATCTGGCCGACCGCGCCGCCACCCACGCGAATGAGCCGCGGCGAAACGATGCTGGCGATCATGGAAGCCCTCCTCCGAATGCGGCGGAGACTACCGCCGCCCCGGCACTGCGGCTACTCCATGCGAATCGGGGTCAGTTCCTGGAACCAGGACTGCGCCTGCACGAAGCCCTTGACCTTCGTGGTCATCGCCCGCGGGTTCATGTCGTGGGCGATGTAGATGAACACCGCGTCATCGACGAGCTTGGCGTGCAACTCCGCCACCAGCTGGTCCTGCGCGGTGGCATCGAAGGTGTTGTAGATCTTGTCCATCAGCGCGTCGTAGTCGGGATCGGCGAAGTATCCCCAATTATTCGCCGCCGGTGGCACCATGTCGGATTTCAGGAAGCGCATGATGGCGAGGAAGGGATCGAGCGCGGCGTAGGAGATGTTCACTGCCGAGACGCCGCGATTGGACGGCGCCTTGGCCCCTTCCCGCCAGATGCCGAGTAGGGCGTTCCACTCGATCACCTCGAAGGTAACGTCGATGCCGACCTCCTTCAGGTTTTGCTGCACCGCCTCGTTCATCGGCAAGGGCTGCATCTGGCCGGAGCCGGAGGGGGAGATCGCGACCTTGGTCTTCAGCGGGTTGCGCGGCGTAAAGCCGGCTTCAGCCAGCAGCTTGCGGGCCGCCGCTGGGTCGAAGCGCACGGGGTCCTTCGGCGCGCCGTACCATTGGTGCCCCGGCGGTACGAGCCCGGCACCCGGCAGCATGGTGCCGCCCAGCATCGTCTCCATGCCCTTGCGGTCGATGGCGAGGTTGGCCGCCTTGCGGATGCGTATATCCCGCCAGGGCGAGCCTTCCACCATCGAAAGATGCCAGGTCCAGTTATGCGGGTATTGGTTGGTGATAAGCTGGAACCCCGCCTGCTTCAGGGAGGGGAAGGCATCGGCGGGCGGCGCCTCGATGAAGTCCACCTGGCCGCTGCGCAGGGCGGCGACGCGGGTATTGGCCTCCGGCAGCGGGATCAGGACCAGGCGCCCGGTCTTCGGCGTGCGCGCGGGGTCCCAGTAGCTGGCATTGCGGGCCAGGACGGCACGTTCCCGGATATTGAAGCTCTCCAACTTCCAGGGGCCGGTGCCGACCGGCTTCTGCATGTAATTGTCCCAGTTCTTCCCCGCCGCTTCCCAGGCGCCCTGATGGGTGATCCCGATCCAGGTCATGGTGTAGGGAATGGTGCTGTCGACGCGGTTGGTCTCCAGGATGAAGGTATTTGGCCCACCGGCCCGCCAGGCAACCAGAGTCGGCATGCGGATCTTGGCAAAGGCGGCAGCCCGCGGGTCGAATTCCGGCGCGTCGTTCTTCAGCGCGCGGTTATAGGAAAAGACGATGTCCTCCACGGTCAGCGGCTTGCCGTCGTGGAAGGTCACGCCTTCCCGGATCGTCACGATCCAGCGCTTGGGGTCGGCCGGATCGGTCTTCCAGGCCGTGGCCAGGCCCGGGCGCAACGTCACCGGCTTGTCGTACGTGCTGAGGTCCCAGCCCGTCAGCTGGTCGTAAAGGGTAATTCCCATGAAGCGGTGCCCTTCCGCCCCCTGGTCGGGCACTCCGTTCGAAAGCGGCACCGCGGAGGCAGTCATGCCGACCCGCAGCGTCGTGGTGGGACCGCCCTGCGCCAAAGCAAGGTCATAGGGCAGCGTGGCGGCGGCGAAGCCGCCCAACAGGCCGCGACGGCCGATGGTGATGCTCATGCGTATCGCCTCCGGGTTCAGCCGACCGATATCGGCGTCAGGTCCTGCATCCAGCTTTGGGCCTGGACAAAGCCCTTGACCTTCGGGCTCATCGCCCGCGGGTTCAGGTCGTGCGCGATGAAAATCGCGGTGTCCTGATCGACCAGGTAGGCGTGCAGCGTCCGCAGCAGGTCGCCCTGCTTCTCCTCATCGAACTCCGCCAGCACCTGGTTCATCAGGCCATCCGCCTTCGGGTCGTTGAAGCGGCCCCAGTTGAAGGCGACGGGCGCGGCGTACTGGCTGTGCAGCACGCGGATGAAGCCGGCATAGGGGTCCATCGGCGCCCAGGAGGCGTTGATCGCGGAGCAGCCGCGCGAGGACGGCGCTGCCGCGCCTTCGCGCATGATGGTGAACAGCGTGTTCCAATCCGCCACCTCGAAGGTGACGTCGATGCCGATCTCCTTCAGGTTCTGCTGCACGGCCTCGTTCATCGGCAAAGGCTGCATCTGGCCGGACCCGGAGGGCGAGATCGCAACCTTGGTTTTCAGCGGCGCCTTCGGCGTGAAGCCGGCCTCCGCCATCAGCTTGCGCGCGGCGTCAGGGTCGAAGCGGGGCTTGGCGGCGGGCGTGCCGTACCAGGGATGGCCGGCGGGGACGATCCCGGCCCCCTCCTCCATCATCCCGCCCAGCAGCGCCTTCATCCCCGCGCGGTCGACGCCGAGATTGGCAGCGCGCCGGATGCGCGCGTCGCGCCAGGGCGAGCCATCGACATAGGACAGCCACCACATCCAGTTATGCGGGTAGACATTGGTAACCACCTGAAAGCCGGCCGCCTTGAGGGCGGGCACTGCATCCGGCGGCGGCGCCTCGATGAAATCGACCTGGCCGGCGCGCAGCGCGGCAACGCGGGTATTGGCATCGGCCAGCGGCAGCAGGAGCAACCGCTCGGCCTTCGGGATGCGCGCGGCCTCCCAGTAATTGGCGTTGCGGACCATCACGCAGCGCTCGCGGACCGAGAAGCTTTCCATCTTCCAAGGCCCGGTGCCGACCGCTTTGCTGAGGTAATTGTCCCAGCTCTTCCCTGCCGCCTCCCAGGCGCCCTGGTGGGTGATGCCGATCCAGAACAGCAGATAGGGCAGGCAGCTATCGACGCGGTTGGTATCGACCACGAAGGTATAGGGGCCTTCCGCACGATAGCTGGCGACGGTGGCCAGCCGCGTGCGGCCCAGCGCCGCGGCGCGGGGATCGAACCAGGGCAGGTCCTGCTTGAGGATCCGGTCGAAGGAGAAGACCACGTCGTCGGCGGTGAAGGGCTTGCCATCGTGAAAGACGACCCCCTCGCGCAGCTTGAAGATCCAGCGCTGCGGATTACCCGGGTCGGTCGACCAGGCGGTGGCGAGCCCCGGGCGCAGGGCCGCCGGCTTGTCGGCGCGCGAGAGATCCCAATGGACCAGCTGGTCATAGAGCGTGATGCCCATGAAGCGCTGTCCCTCCGCGCCCTGGTCCGGCACGCCGTTGGACAGGGGAACGGCGTTGGCCGTCATACCGACGCGGAGCGTGCCGGTGACCTGCGCCTGGGCAAGATCCCAAGGCAGGGCGGCGGCACCGGCAGCGGCAAAGAAAGCTCGGCGAGGAAGGGTCGGGCGCATGGGCTACTCCTGGCAGGCGACGGGGGAAGGCTGACGCTTTGCCCGCCATCTAGGCAATCCGGGTGCCAACAGGATTTATCTGCATTTGCTGAATCTATTTGGAGAAATTTTAGGCAGTTATCGATGAAGCGCGCCGGATCGCAGCATTTTCGGTGACAGCCCGCGCCTAATGCCTATCCTGGTCCCCAAGCGGCCCGCAGGAGCCGCCCCTTAGGGGAGGACAGCATGACCATCACCCGTCGCGTAGCGCTTGGCGGCGCAGCGCTCGGCTTCGGCGCACGCCGCGCCCGGGCCCAGGCCCAGGCCAACGAGACCATCCGCATCGGCGTATTGACCGACCTTGCCGGCCCTTATCGTGACGTGACCGGCCCGACCTCGGTGGCCTGCGTCAGGCAGGCGGTGGAGGAGTTCACCGCGCAGAACCCCGACATCAAGATCGAGATCATCACCGCCGACCACCAGAACAAGCCCGATGTCGGCATCAACACCGTCCGCCAGTGGTTCGACCAGCGCGGCGTCGACGTGGTGACGGATGTCGGCAACAGCGCCATCGCGCTCGGCATCAACCCGGTCTGCGTGGAGAAGGACCGGGTCCACCTGAACGCCTCGGCCGGAACGTCGGAACTCACGGCAAAATCCTGCACGCCGAACACCATCCACTGGTCCTACGATACCTGGTGCCTGTCCAACACCTCGGGCACCGCGCTGACCAGGGCGGGCAACACCACCTGGTACTTCATCACCGCCGACTACGCCTTCGGCCATGCGATCGAGCGCGACACCACCCGCTTCGTCGAAGCCGCGGGCGGCAAGGTGCTCGGCGCCTCCCGCTACCCCTTCCCGCAGACCACCGACTTCTCCGCCTTCTTGCTGCAGGCGCAGGCGTCGAAGGCGAAGGTGCTGGGCCTGGCGATGGCCGGCGACGACCTGATCAACTGCGTCAAGCAGGCACAGGAATTCGGTCTCGGCAAGTCGGGGATGAAATACGCCGCCATCATCGGCTCGATCACCGGCGTCATCGCCGCGGGGCTAGAGACCATGCAGGGCATGTACATCGCCGAGACCTTCTGGTGGGACCTCGACGACCGGACGCGGGGCTTCACCAAGCGGGTGCAGACCAAGCTGCCGCCGGGCGTTTTTCCGAATTACGTGCATGCCGGCAACTACGGCGGCGTGACGCATTACCTGAAGGCGCTGAAGGAGATAGGCGTGGCCAACGCCAAGGCAAGCGGCCGGGAGGTGGTGGCGCAAATGAAGCGCATGCCGACCGACGACGACGCCTTCGGGAAGGGCCTGATCCGTGAGGATGGGCGGAAGATCCACCCGAGTTATCTGTTGCACGTGAAGAAACCGGGCGAGAACAAGTATCCCGGCGACGTCTATACGCTGGCGGGGACGGTGCCGGCGGACCAGGCGTTCCGGCCGCTGAGCGAGGGTGGGTGCGCGCTGGTGAAGCCGTAAGAAAAAACCCCGGCCGGGAAACCGCAGGCTCCCGCGCGGCGCTTGAGGGCGCCGAAGCCCCCGGCCAGCGGCGATGCCGCCTCAACGCATCCCGCTCTAGGCGCTATCCGGCCCGACGAAACCGAAGGTCAGCCAGGAACTGCGCCCCCAATCGCGGATCGGCGCGTACCAGACCTGCACCAGCGACCAGTCATTGCCTGGCGAGATGTCCTTCACCGGCTGGTCGCGCGCCTCCCGCCCCTTCTCGGCGCCAGAGGCCCAATTGGCGTGATCCACGCGGATTTCGCGCGCCGAGACAACCCGCGTCACCAGCGCGACATGCCCTTGCGCGAGCCGCGCGGTCCGGCGGAAGACCAGGACGGCACCCTCCTCTGGCCGGTTGGTCCGCGCGAAGCGTCCCTCTGCCGCCGCCCACCATTGCCAGGCATCGCCGCGCAGCGGCAGGCCGGTGCGGGCGCGCACATAGGGCACGCAGGACCAGCCGCCACTGGGCGGGGCAAGGGCCGTCTCTCGCCGGCTCGTCCCGCAGGCGGCAAGCAGCAGGGGCGCGAGGAGCGCGGCGCGGCGGGAGGTCGGGAAGGGCAACATCGCGGGCAAGAATAAGCCTCTCGCCCGAGTCGCTCGCATATCGGATGGCGCAGACGACGCATACCCCCTCGCCGTCCGGAGCCACCTGTGCTGAAACACCATCCGGGAAGGGAATCGGCAAGCATCGTCGCCGATTCCGCCACGTTTCCGAGGCCACCGTGCCTTCGACAGGGAGGATTGCCGGATGAGTGACGATACCCCGCCCGCGAATCGCGCCGCCCGGCGCGCCGGGCGAACCGCCGGGCTGCTGGCCGCCGCACTATTGGCCTTTGGGCCGGGCATCGCCGCGGCGCGCTGCGCATCGGTTGCCGATCAGCAGAATTTTGAGGTCGAGGCGCTGAAGACCGAGCTGATGGTCGTGGCCACCACCTGCAAGAGCGGCGCTGAGGACAAGTACAACGCCTTCGTGCGTCGCTACCAGCCGCAGCTGCTCGCCGCCAACCAGGGCGTATCCAGCTATTACGCCCGTCGCGGCGGCGCGCGTGCCAATGACTTCTTCATCACCGAACTGGCCAATGTCCGCTCCAACCAGGCGCGTGCGCTCGGCAGCGACTTCTGCGCCCGCAACTCCGCGCTTTATGACGAGGTGATGTCGCTCTCCGGCCCGCAGGATCTCGGCCCCTATGCCGCGACCAAGGACCTGCTGAGCTCAGGCATCGCCGCCTGCCCATCGGGCGGCTCGGCGCCCACCACGGCAACCCGCGCCGCATCCAAGTCGAAGCGCAAGTGAGGCCCCAGATGCGCAAGCAAACCCTGAACGGCCTGGGAATGGCCGCCCTTCTCCTCATCGCCGGCTGCGCCGAAGGCGGCGGCCTCGGCGGTGGCGCGAACCGCACCTTCTATGCCGACCTCCAGGGCGGCGCGAAGGATTGCACCACCACGCCAACGCGCGTCTCGCTCAGCAATGGCAGCTCGACCGACGTCGCGATGAGCGTCACCAATGATGGCGGCTGGTGCGGCATCAGCGTCTCGCGTTTCGCCGGCCCCTATTCCGCCGGGCTGATGGTCCAGCGGCCGAGCAACGGCAAGGTCTATGTCCACACCGTCGGCAGCGCGACGCGCGTGGACTACACCCCGGATCCGGGCTTCCGCGGCACCGATGCTTTCGCGGTGAAGCTGATCCCGGGTGACGCGACGATGAAGGTCGCGGTCACGGTGAAGCCGGCCGGCGGCGCCGCCCCGCCAGCCAGCAGCAGCAGCAGCACGACCGCTGCCAAGCCCGCCGCGAAGAAGTAGTTGGCAGGGTGGGGAGGGCCGGGTGCCCTCCCCACCCTCACCTTCCCACTACAGCCCGAGATAAACCTGCCGGACGAGTTCATTGTCCTGCAGCGCCTCAGCCGACTTGCCCTCGAACTCAATATGGCCGTGGACAATCACATACCCACGGTCGGCGATCTTGACTGCCTGATGGAAGTTCTGCTCCGCCATCAGCACCGTCAGACCCAGCCTCTCCTTCATCAGCGCGATCATCTCCATGGTGCGGGAGACGAGGATCGGCGCGAGGCCGACCGAAGGTTCATCGACCAGCAGAATGCGCGGCGCGGTCATCACCGCACGGCCCAGCGCAACCATCTGCTGCTCGCCCCCCGACATGCTGCCGACCAGCTGCGATCGCCGTTCGGCGAGGCGGGGGAACATCTCGTAGCAAAGGGCGAGATTCTCATCGAGCTTCGCCCGGGCCGTTGCACGGAAGGCGCCGAGGCGGAGATTTTGCTCAACCGAAAGGCGGGGAAACAGCCGTCGCCCTTCCGGCACCAGGACGATGCCTAATTCCACCACCTGTTGCGGCTCCAGGCCGAGCAGATCGACCGTCTGTCCATCGAGCGTGGCCCGGATGCTGCCCGCCGTGGGACGCACCTGGCCCATGATGCTCCGCATCAGGGTGGTCTTGCCGTTGCCGTTGGTGCCCAGCAGCACCACGGTCTGCCCGGGCGGGACGCTGAGGGAGACCCCCTGGAGCACCCGAACCGCGCCGTAGCCGGCATCGATGCTGGCAATCTCCAGGCCGCTACTGCTTGCCAAGATAGGCGTCCTCCACCTCGCGCAGCGCCAGCACCTCGCGCGGCACGCCATCGGCGATCTTGCGACCGGCGACGAAGACGATCAGCCGTTCGGCGAAGGCGGTGACCGCGCGCATGATGTGTTCGATCATGATGATGGTGACGCCCTGCCCATTCAGCCGCAGCAGCAGCGCCACGATCTCATCGACCTCGGCATTGGACAGGCCGGCCATCGCCTCATCGGCGATCAGCAGTTGCGGCCGCAGCGCGATGGCGCGGGCGAGCTCAAGCCGGCGCTGTTCCACCTGCGTTAGCTCCCGCGGCAGCTTCAGCGCCTTCGGCCCCAACTCCACCTGATCGAGGCATTCCATGGCGCGCGGCGTGGCCTCCGCCGCCGCCCCTGAGAACAGCAGCGGGATGCGGACATTCTCCAGCACGGACAGGCTGTTGAAGGGCTGCGGGAGCTGAAAGGTCCTGGCCAGTCCCCGACGCGCCCGCTCATTCGGCTTCAGCCCGTTCAAGGGCTGCCCGGCCAAGGTCACTTGCCCGTCGTGCTGGGCAAAATCGCCGCTGATGCAATTGACGAACGTCGATTTGCCCGAGCCGTTCGGACCGATCAGCCCCAGCCGCTCCCCGGTGCGGAGCTCGAGATCGACCTCCTGCAGCGCAACGAAGCCGCCGAAGCGTTTGCCGACCCGCTCGGCCTTGAGGAGGATGCTCATCGTTTGCCGAACCAGCCAAGGATACCGCGTGGGGCGATGGTGACGAAGATCACCAGGATCCAGCCAACGATCCAGAGGTTGAGCGCGGAGGAGATGGTCACGGTCGCCGCCTGCTGGAGCGACGCCAACAGCACCGCCCCGATCACCGGCCCCGCCCAGGTACCGGCCCCGCCGATCAGCGGCATGGCGATCGCGTTCACCGCGAAGGCCAGGCTGAAGGCGGCGTCGGGGTTGAGATAGCCGCTGTAATAGGGCAGCGGCGCCCCGGCCACGCCCATCAAGGCGCCGCAAAGCGCGGTGGCCATCAGCTTGAGCCGCAGCGTCGGCACGCCGACCGCCTCGGCCGCACGTTCATTGTCGCGGATCGCCTGCAAGCCGCGGCCGAGGCGCGAGACCTCCACCGTGCGGGCGATGCCAACCGTGATGACGGCCAGCGCCAGCATGACCAGGAAGATGTATTCGCCGTAGCTCGCGAAGGGCGGGATGGTCATCGGCCGGATCACATAAGCGCCGCGCGACCCGCCGACATAATCCCAGTTCACGACCAGCGTCTGCAACACCACCGCCAGACAGAGCGTGGCGATCGAAAAATAGACCCCGCGCAGCCGCAGCGTGAGATAGCCGGTGCCGAGGCCGAGCAGCCCGGTGACCACGGCCGCGCAGAGGATGCCCGGGATCAGGTCGAAGCCGAAGGCCTTGCGCACAAAGATCGCGGTGTAAGCCCCAGCGGCGAGAAAGCCGGCGGCGCCGAAATTCACATAGCCCGCATAGCCGCCAAGGATATTCCAGGCGGAGGCGAGCACCACGTATTGCAGGACGAAATAGCCGGCGTAGTAGCCGTATTCATTGCCGATCAGCCGCAGCGCCAGGAAGACCGCAAGGGCGACCCCGACCGCGCCCAACCAGAACGGCAAGTGCCGAATCCGGTCAGCGCCGCGCGGATCGGTCAGCGTGGTCGCGCTCATGCTGCCCTCCCGAACAGGCCTTGCGGGCGGAAGGCCAGGACCAGCAGCAACCAGCCGAAGGCGACAGCCGGTGCCCAGGATGGGCCGAAGAAGGTCGCGGTCACGTTCTCCACCACCCCGAACAGGAAGGCCGCTGCGATGGCGCCGGAAAGGCTTGCCATGCCGCCCATGATGCAGATCGCGAAGACCCGGCCGATGAAGATCTGCCCGGAGGAGGGCTCGACCGGCTGCACGACGATCAGCGCGCCCCCGGCAATGCAGGCCAACATGGCAGAGACCCCGAAGGCGAGGCGCTTGATCTTCACCGGATCGATCGCCAGCAGCCGCAGCGCCTCGGCATCCTGGGCGACGGCGGCGATCGCCAGGCCGATGAAGCTGCGATGCAGGAACAGGTAAAGCAGCCCGATCGCCAGCAGGCCGAACAGCGCCGGCACCAGCATCCGCAGCGGCAGGTCGATCTCGCCGATCCGCCAGGTGGTAAAGGCGTAGCTTGGGTCGAGGAAGCGCTGTTCCGGGCCGAAGGCCATGACCAGCCCGACCTCGATGATGAACATCACGCCGAAGAAGAAAGCGAGGCCCTGCAGGGCCTCATCGCCTCGGCGTTCAAAGAAGCGGTTATAGAACGTATAGATGCCAACACCGATCAGGTAAAAAACCGGCGAGAGCAGGACCGCGCAGAGCAGCGGGTCGAGGCCGATCGCGCCGCCCACCGCCACCACCAGGAAGGCGGCGGCGACCATCAGCGCCGGATGCGCGATATTGACGATGTCGAGCATGCCGAAGGAGACGGCGAGCCCGGAGGCCGCGACGGCGTAGAGGCCGCCCAGCAGCAGGCCGCTGACAATCCCGTTCAGTAGCAGCGAGAGATCGAACTCCATCAGCCCCCCTGGCCAAAGGGCGTGCGCAGCGTGCCCGACTTATATTTGGCCGGCGCGAGGATGACCTTGGTGCCCGGCCGTTTGTATTTTTCCAGATCGCCGTCGGTGATGCCCTGGAACTGCACAAAGAGGTTGCGCGGTTCCACCCATTCGCCGAGGGCGCTGAACTTAAGGGGGCCGACCACCGTATCGAAGGTTTGCGCGTGCATGTCGGCGGCGAGCGCCGCCTGATCGACCTTACCGACCCGCTTCAGCGCCTGTTCGACCACCTGCATCTGGGCATAGGCGAAGGGCTGCAGATAGTTGCCCAGCAGATCCACCTGCTCGGCCGCAGCGCGGGCGCGGTATTTCTGCTGGAATTCCTTGATGCCGGGGAAGTCCATGGTCGGCTCGGGTGAATAGACGTCCCAACTCACCAGATTGTTCAGGATGGGGCCAAGCTGGGCCTGCACCGAAGCGATCTGCGGACCGATCATGCCGCCGCCCACCAGCGGGGCGCTAAACCGCAGTTCCGACATGGCCCTGAGGATACCAATCGAGTCCGGCGGGTAGGAGGCGAAGAAGACCACATCCGGCTTGGTCGCCTGGATCGCCCGCAGTGTCGGGGTGAAATCCACCGTGGTCGGCGGATAGCTGCGGTCATAGACGATGCGCAGGCCCTTCTGGCGGGCAAAGTGGCGCATGCTTTCGGCCGCTTTCTGGGCGAACTCGTTATCGACGGCGAGGATCGAGATGCTCCGCGCCGGCGTCGGCAACATGCCGATCACCTCCATGAAACCGGAGGCATAGGTGCCCTTGATGTCGTCGCCGCCGACGTTGATTGAGAAGTAGCGGTCGTACTTGAAGGTCTCGTTGGTGCCGGAGCCGAACAAAGACACGTAGGTCATCTGCCGCTGCATCACCACCGGCATCGACGGGGCGATCATCACCGTGGCGTAGGGGCTGGTGACCATGTCGACCTTGTCGACATCGAGCAGCTTCGTATAGAGCGCGGGCACCTGTCCCGGGTTCGACTGATCGTCGTAATAGACGAGATCAACCTGGCGGCCGAGGATGCCGCCCTTGGCGTTCACATCCTCGGCCCAGATTTTGTGTGCAAGCAGCGAGGAGCGGCCATTCGCAGCGAGCCCGCCCGAAAGCGACATTGAATAGCCGATGCGAAACGGCGGGCCGGATTGGGCGCGCGCCGTCGCCGGCACGGTAGCGGCGGCGGCGGCGAGGCGACCGAGGTCGCGGCGAAGAAGCCCGGTCATGGCGATGGCGTTCCGCTCGCTCAGGCCGGTGGACCGTAAGGCGCGCGCAGGCTGCCCGATTTCAGTGCGGCCGGCGCCAGGATCACCTTGGCCCCCGGCTTCTTGTACCGCTCCAGATCGCCATCGGTGATGTTCTGGAACTGGCAGTAGAGGTTGCGCGATTCCGCCCATTCCCCGGTCGGGCCGAACTTCACCTTGCCGACGATGGTCTCGAAGGTATTGGCGCGGAGGTCGGCGGCGAGCGCGGCCTGATCCACCTTGCCGATGCGGGTCAGCGCCGCCTCCAGCACCTGCATCTGCGCATAGGCATAGGGCGGGATGTAATTGCCCAGCAGGTCGGTCTGCGCCGCCGGCGCGCGTTCACGGTACTTCGCCTGGAATGCGGCGACACCCGGGAACTGCATGGTGGGCTCGGGCGAATAGGTGTCCCAGTTCACCAGATTGTTCAGGATCGGGCCAAGCTGCGCCTGCATCGCGGCGAGCTGCGGGCCGACCATGGCGCCGCCGAAGATCTGCGGCTGAAAGCGCAGCTCGCTGACCGCGCGCAGGATGCCGTTGGTATCGGGCGGGTAGGAGGCGATGAAGACCACGTCCGGCCGGGCCGATTGGATGGCCCGCACCGTCGGCGTGAAGTCCACTGTGGTCGGCGGGTAGCTGCGGTCATAAACGATCCGCAGCTTTCGCTGGTTGGCGAAGTGGCGCGCGCTTTCCGCCGCCTTCTGCGCGAACTCGTTATCGACTGCGGTGATGGCGATGCTGCGGGCCGGGCTCGGCAGCATGTCGATCACCTCGAAGAAGCCCTTCGCGTAGGTCTCCTTCATGTTGTCGCCCACCACGTTCATGTTGAAGTGGCGGTCGTACTTGAAGCTCTCATTCACCCCGGCGCCGAAGATGGTCAGGAAGGTCACCTGCCGCTGCATCACCACCGGCATGGCCGGGGCGATCATCGCCGTCGCGTAGGGTGAGGTGACGATATCGACCTTATCCACGTCGAGCAGCTTGGTGTAGATGCCCGGCACGGTGCCGCCATTGGTCTGGTCGTCATAGACAACGAGCTGCACCGGTCGGCCAAGCAGGCCGCCCCGTGCATTCACTTCCTCGGCCCAGATCTGATAGGCGAGGTTTGTCGCCCGGCCATTGCCGGCCAGACCGCCGGACAGCGCCATGCCATAACCGATGCGCAGCGGATTGGCCGATTGGGCAAAGGCCGGGAACAGGCCAGGGGTCTGGCCAGCGCCAGCGATCGCGCTGGCAAGCGCAGCCTGGCCGAGCCGGCGGCGGGTGATCAGAGCCATTGTTGTTTCCTCCCTGTTCGCTGCGGCTTATTCGGCCGCTGGCATCATCCTTGATGGGTCCGCCCCAACCCGCCCGCCGCTATCATTGGCACCGCGGCGGGACAGGCGAAAATCGTAGCGCACCCCGGGCAGATCCGGCCGCGGATTCCCCGCCAGTCCCGGCTCCGCCATCACCACCAGCGAACGCGAAACCCCGAAGACGGTATCGCTTTCGATGTTCGGGTCGTCACCAAAATAGAGCGCGGTCACCAGATCGCGGAACCCCGTCGCCTGCACCAGGATATGGATGTGCGAAGGCCGCATGCCGTGCCGGCGCTGATCCTTCACCAGCCGCCCGACCGGCCCGTCCATCGGGATGGAGTAGCCAAGCGGACGGACGGTGCGGAAATGGAAGCGCCCTTCGGCATCGGCGCGGAAGCGCCCGCGCATGTCCATGCTGCCGGCATCGCCCATCTGCAGGTCATAAAGTCCCTCCGCATTGGTTTGCCAAGCATCGATCTCGGCATGCGGGATCGCCTTGCCATCAGCATCGGTGACCTGGCCGAAAAGGCAGACTTCCATACCGCCCGTGGGATGCCGGATCAGGCTTTCCCCCAGTTGGAATTCCGGCGCCTGTTCGCGGAAGAAAGGACCGAGCAGGCTGGTCTCAGTCCCCGCCGCCTCGCGGCCCGCATGGTCGTGCATCACATTGACCAGCCGGGAGAGGCCGAGCACGTCCGAGAGCAGGATGAACTCCTGTCGCACGGCCGAACAATTCTGTCCGACCGCGGTCAGGAAGGCGATGCCGGTCAGCCATTCATCCGGGGTCAGGTTCACGTCGCGGGCGAAGTCGTGCAGATGGCGGACCGCGGCAGTCACAACCTCGCGCAGCCGCGGGTCGGGCGTGCTGGCCATCTGCCGCAGGGCTTCCACCGTGATGCTGTCGCGATCCAGGTCGGACATCCCACCCCCCAATCCCTTGCTTACCGGAAGGTTGTACGGTGCGCCGGCGCGGGTCAATCGCCTTGATGTATTCGGTTTGCCAGCGGGCCGCGCCGGGGCCAGCATGACGCGATGCCACCGCAAGACCCGCCGGCCGAACCGCTCATCTCCCGCCAGGCTTGGATCATGCTCGGCGGCGCCTTCCTGATCTTCACCTTGGGCGCCAGCATCATGCACGCCTATACGGTGTTCCTGCTGGCGCTGATCGCGGAGTTCGGCTGGTCGCGTGCCCAGGCCTCGCTTGCCTATTCCATCGGCCAGTTGGTCGCCGGCCTCACCTCGCCGCTGGTGGGCGGGCTGACCGATCGGCTCGGCCCACGCCGGGTGGTTCTGCTGGGCAGCGCCTTGCTGGTGGTCGGGCTGATCGGCTCGGCCATGGCCGAGCAGCTTTGGCAGGTGATCGGGCTCTACGGCGTGGTGATGACGCTCGGGGCGAATTGCCTCGGCCTGCTGGTCTTCGTGCCGCTGCTCTCGCGTCTTTTTGTCCGGCGCCGGGGCATGGCGGTCTCCATCCTGCAATCGGCCAATGCCTTCGGCCGGGCCTTGTCGGCGCCCAGCAGCCAGCTTGTCGTCGATGGGGTCGGCTGGCGCGCGGCCTACGGGCTGCAGGCCGGGCTGGTGGCAGCGGTGATGGTCCCCTTCTTCTTCTTCTTCCGGGTGCCGCCGGCGCCATCCGCCAGCGATGGCGCCATGAAGACCGCCTCCGGCCGGCCCTGGACGCTGCGGACGGCGATGCGCACCCAGGCCTTCTGGCTACTCTTCCTGGTTTACATGTTCACCAGCATCGGCACCTTCCTGCTGTCGCTGCACCAGATCGCCTTCGCCGTCGATATCGGCTTCGACCCGCTTTACGTCGCGGCCGTGCTCGGGGCCTCCAGCCTGCTCGCCCTGCCCGGGGTTATCATCACCGGCACGCTGTCCGATTATATCGGGCGGGAATGGTCGGCGATCCTCGCCTATGGCATTTCGATCCTCGGCGTGATCTTCGCGCTGCTGCTGCATTCGCCCGATCAGCATCTGATGCTTTGGCTGCACGGCATCTTTTTCGGTGTCACCTGGGGCGCACGCGGCCCGGCGATCACCGCCAAGACCGCCGATCTGTTCGGTGGCCCCAGCCTCGGCACCATCCTCGGGGTCATCACCGTCGGCTCCGGCATCGGCGCCGGCCTCGGCTCCTGGGGCGCCGGCTTCATTCACGATCTCACGGGCAGCTACCGTATCGCCTTCTGGCTCTCGATCGCCGCCTATGGCTGCGGCACCATTGCCTTCTGGCTGCTGCGCAGCCGGCGTTGACAGCCCCCGCCTAGGCGGGTCCTTAGAGCAACATCCGTTCAGCTGGAATCACCTGGACGAGTTTCCTACGCTAGATAAAACAACGGCCAGAGCAGGCTATCGAACGAAGGAGCCACCATGGCCTTCCTCACGCGGCGCAACCTGATCCTTGGCGCTGGCGGCATCCTGGGCGGCACCCTGGTCGGCGCCTTTGCCTATGATAGCTACGCCAGCGCCACCTATTCGCATGGCTGGCGGATGGGGCTGCTCTACAAGCTCTCCGAGAAATCGAATTGGACCAGGCTTTTCCTGCGCGACACCGGGGAAGGCGAGATCATGCTCGGCGTCAACTCGGCGCGCGCGGAATGGCGGGGCGGCGATGGCGGCGCACAATTCAACCCCTGGGCTTTCTCGGCCAGCCCGGAACAGGCGCGCCAATATGTCGGGCTGGAAGGCCGCATGGTCGCGGTCGAGTATCGCCAGGTGATGAATCGCTGGCATGGCTGGAAGGGCGATACCGCCTATCGCCTGCTCGGCATGACCCCGATCGACCCGCGCCTTGGCCCCGCCGGGGGGGTGGAGGTGAAGCGCCACGGCCTGCGCTCAGAGGGCCGGCGGATCGGCCGCCTGGTCAAAGTGACGCGCAAGGGCTTCGCCACCAAGTCCTGGGAAGTGACGGTCCAGGAAGCCTCCGGCGGCAACAACTTCCTGGAGATGTCGCTGCTCGACGACGAGATCTACGACGCAGCGATCGAGTACCTCCGCTCCGGCCGGCTCCTTAGTGTCAGCTATATCGAGAGCCTCGTGCGCAATCCCCTGAACCGCGACACGAACTACGCCATCATCGGCATAAAGCCGGTGGAGGGCTGAGCCGCCCGGTGATACCGGCGGTCAAGTTCTTTGCCCGCCGGCCCTGGCTTTTTCTGGTCCTCAATCGCCGGGTGGACGAATCAGATTTCCTGGGCTGCGCGGCACTGGCCGCTGGGCTTAGAGCGCGATGCGTTGAGGCGGAATCACCGAAGGCGCTGAATCGCGCGATCCAAAAAAAGCTAGAGCGGGCTGCGTGAACGCATGTGAACGCAGCATGCTCTAGGCCGCGCGCGCCGCCGGCACCCGGCGCATCGCCCCGCCCGGCGTCGCCCCCGGCACCGCCGCGGCCAGATCGGCGGCGACCAGCAGCTTCGGCCAGTCGAGACCGGTCTCCACCCCCATCCGGTTGAACAGCCACACCACGTCTTCCATCGCCACATTGCCGGTCGCGCCAGGCGCGAAGGGGCAGCCGCCAATCCCGCCGGACGCGGCATCGAAGATCCGGCAGCCGGCGTCCCAGGCGGCGGTCACGTTGGCGACACCCATCCCGTAGGTATCGTGGCCGTGATAGGCGAAGCGCTTGCCCCAGGCGGCATGCGCCGCGGTGAAGACGCGCCGCACCTGATCAGGCGCCGCATTGCCGGTGGTGTCGGCCAGCGCGATCTCCATATCCGGGTCGAGCGCCACGGTCCGCTCGATCCACTCCAGCGCCTGGGCCTCAGGCACCACGCCCTCAAATGGGCAGTGGAAGACGCAGCTCAGATTGAAGCGGATCTTCGTCCCCCGGGGCGCGTCGCGCACGATGGCGGCGAGGTCGGCGAAGCTCTCCTCCCGCGTCCGGTTCAGGTTCGCCTTGTTGTGCGCCTCGGTCACACTCATAAACAGGCCGAGCCGATCGGCGCCTGCGTTCAGCGCCAGCTCGAAGCCCTTGCGGTTCGGCACCAGCACCGTGCATTCAAGGCCTTGCAGTTGCTTGGCCGCCTTCAGCACCGCAGCCGTATCGGCCATCTGCGGCACTGCGCGGGGGGAGACGAAGCTGCCCACCTCCATCCGCCGGAGGCCTGCCTCAAAGCTCGCCCGGACCAGCGCGATCTTGGTCTCGGTGGGCACGAACTCGCCGATCGATTGCAGCCCGTCGCGCGGGGCGACCTCGGAGAGGATCACGGTCTCGGTCATCGTGGGTCTTCCTTGAGCAGGCCTTCGAAGATTTGGGCATTGTGCGCGCCGGCCGCCGGGCCGGTCCAGCGCACCATCTCGGCGGGGCTGACGCCATCGAAGCGGAATGGCGCCGCCGGGTGCAACACCTTGCCAAGCAGCGGGTCGGCCACCTCCAGCACATAGCCACGCGCCTGGAAATGCGGGTCGGCGGCGCAATCGGCCATGTCATAGAGGCGCGAGCACGGCACCTCCGCTGCCTCCAGCACCGCCTCCGCCTCGCTCGCCGGCCGGGTACGCGTCCAGTCGGCGATCATCACGTCCAGCTCGGCCACATGTTCGCAGCGCTGGGCGTTATTGGCGAAGCGCGGCTCGGCGGCGGCCTCCGGCCGGCCGATCGCCGCCATCAGCCGCTTGAAGATCAAGTCGGAATTGCCGGCGATGCACAGCCATTTGCCATCGGCGCAGGGGTAGGTGTTCGTTGGCGCCGCGGTCTTGATCGCCGCCCCCTGCGGCTGGCGCACCCAGCCGAACAGACCATATTCCGGCAGCATCCCTTCCATCAGCGAGAAGACCGAGGACACCAGGTCCACATCGACGATGCGGCCCTTGGCTGCCGGGTCACCCTTCACCTGCCAGCAGGCGGCAGTGACGGCCATGGCGGCATACATGCCGGCGAGGTCATCGCTGATCGAGACGCCGCAGCGCGGCGGCGGTAGCGCGGTCTCCCCCGGATGGGCGGTGAGGTGGCGGAGCCCGCCCATCGCCTCACCAATGGCGCCGAAGGCTGGTTTATCGCGGTACGGCCCATCCTGGCCGTAGCCGCTGATGCGGGCGATGACGAGGCGCGGATTGGCCGCGTGCAGCGGCACCGGCCCAAGCCCGTAGCGTTCAAGCTGGCCGGGGCGGAAGTTTTCCACCAGCGCATCGGCGCTGGCCGCCAGCCGCAGCAGCTTGGCCTTGCCCTCAGCGCTTTTCAGGTCGAGCGTCACCGAGAGCTTGTTCCGGCCATGCACGCTGAACCAGACCGGATTGCCATCCACCTGGCTGCCCCAGCCGCGCACCGGGTCGCCTTCCGGCGGCTCCACCTTGATCACCTCAGCACCGAGATCGGCGAGCAGGCGGGTGGCGAAGGGCGCGGCGATGTAATGGCCGAGTTCGATGATGCGCAGACCGGCGAGCGGCAGCTTGGGGGCGGCAGACATGGCACCAGGATTACCGCGCGGCGCGGCGTCGGCAAAGCGGCCCGACCATCCCGCCACCCTGGACGGCATTGGTGCCGGTGACGCCGGCGATGGGATCGGCTATGCGCCCCACTAGATGACGCCGTCCCGGACCCTTCAAGGCATGCGCGACCTGGTGCTCGGCGCGGCAGAGCAGCGGCTCGGCCCGGCCCGCGCCCGGCTGCTTGGGGAGTTCATCCGCTTCGGCATGGTCGGCACGCTGGGGTTCCTGGTCGATGCCGGGGTGCTGCTGGCGATGCTGCGGCTTGGCCTTGGGCCCTGGGTCGGGCGCATCATCTCCTATATCTGCGCCGCGACCGCCACCTATACGCTGAACCGGCTTTGGACTTTCCGCGCAGCCGAGCAAAACGCGAGCTGGCGGCAATGGGGGCTGTTCCTGTTGCTGAACCTGTCCGGCTTCGCCTTTAACTACGGCGCCTATGCGCTGCTGCTGCTGACCGTGCCGCTGGTCTTGGCGCAGCCCGTGCTGGGCGTTGCGGCCGGTGCGCTGGCCGGGATGTTCGCCAATTTCTTCGTCTCCCGCCGCTTTGTCTTTCGCGCCGGGCGCTGACCGGCGGGCGCGATTTATGCTCGATATTTGCTCGATATTTTCTAGAGCGAGATGCGTTGCGGCGGAATCGCCGCAGGCGCTGAATCCCGCGACCAGGCAAAGGCCAGAGCAGGATGCCTGGGCGAATGCGAACACATGATACGCTAAACTTCGCCCAACCGCCCGGGTGCGGCCAAGCAGCAGGAGATCCCAGCATGTCGGACGATCACGCCATCCGCGCCAAGGCCGCGGGCCTCGATAAGGCCTGGGCCGAACATCGCGCCGATGTCGAGGAGGCGATCGCCAATGCCGCCCGCATCCGGGGCGGCTTCAAG
>CAITYE010000027.1 GCA_903896535.1 uncultured Paracraurococcus sp. | reverse complement strand
GATCTCCGGGTCCGAACGGACCAGGATGAAGGCCGAAAGCGCCATAAAGAGCAGCGGCCAATGGCGGGCAAAAGCGATCCGGCCCGTGGCATCGAGCAGCGCGGCGAGACCGACCAAAAGCACGCAGATGCCGGCCCAGTGATGGTTATACTCGCTCCAGGCGATGTCCTGGGCATTGCGCGGTGGCAACACGCCCTCGCCCGGGGTGAAGGCCTGTGGGCGTGCCGACGCGGCGAGCGCCTGTGCTTCGGCATCGAGCCTCGCCTGCAAGGCCGGGATTGCCAAATCGCCATGCGCTGGGCTGGCGAGGCGAGGCCAAGCCGGGGTGAAGCGCTCGGTCAACTCGGCCCAGGTCACGCGGTCCTCGGGCAGGTCGATCGCTGGCGGGACCGAGGTGAGCGAGGCGGCCAGCGCGAGCACGGCGATGCCAAGCGCCATTTCACATTCGAGGAAGCGGCGGAGTTTCGCCAGGCCGGTCGCGCCCTGGCCCGCCTGATGCCCCGCCCGGTGCAGCAGCCACCAATTGGCGCCGCCCAGGCCGAGCAGCAGCAGCAGCAGCAGCCCCTTGGTCGCCGTCATGGCACCATAGGCGGTGCCGTAGACCGCCGGCACATCGCCGATATAGCCGACGGCGAAGCCGAGGATCCCGAGCAGGATCAGCAGCACGCCAAGCGCTGCGGAGCCTGAATAGCGCTGGCCGACCCGCGCCGCCGCGGCCGGCGTCAGCGCAAGCGCGGCATACAGTGCGGGCAGGCCACCGAGCCAGAGACCTGCGCCGGCCTGATGCAGCGCCGAGGCCAGCAGCAGGCCGAAGCGGCCGTGTTCGCGGGCGATGGCGTGGCTGCCGAGACTGCTGGTCACCAGCAGCACCGCCGCGCCCGCCAGCAGCGCGCTGCGCCTGGCCGGGCCGAGCTGTGGCTGGCCCAGCGCGAGGCCGGCCAGCGCCAGCATGACGCCGAGCGAGGCGAGCCCGGTGCGGAGGAAATCGGCCCCGCGTAAAGCCTCGAAGGACAGGCCTGTGGTGGCCTCAAGCGCGAGCAGGTTCAGTCCCAGCGAGGCGCCCGTGATCAGCACCGCGGCAACGGCGGCGATCCGGGTCCAACGCCGGCCGATGCCGCTGAGGCCTGCGGCATCGCCCGGCGCCAGCACGCGGGCGAGCGGCAGGGCGAGCAGGGTCCAGAACACCACGCTGCCGAGGAGCAGCGTACGCGCCAGCAACTCGGCCAGTCGCAGCAGCACGCTGACGAAGCCATAAAGGTCGAGAAAAAGCTCCAAGGCGTTTCCCCCTTAGGGTCCGCGCAGGGTGAAGGGGATGTCGCCGCGCGTGATATGGCCGTCGATCGCCAGCACCTGCCAGCGCAAGCGCCAGGCGCCGGGCGGCGGCGGCGGCCCGGGCGGCAGGCTGCCGACCAGCGCCGTCGGCTCGGCACCCGGGGCCGGCATCAATGGGTGCTGGCCGCCACCCGGGCCGATCAGGACGAGACGGCTGCGGGCGTGATCGACGCGGCTATTGAAGCGCACGGCAAAACGATCCGGCAGGACGGCTGATTGGCTGCCGGCTGCGGGGTCGGAGGTGACGACAACCGCATGGGCATGGGCATCCGGCCCGATGCCGACCCCTAAAAACATGAAAAATGCCATGTTTAACGCACGGAATTGCAGCCGCAGGGGACGCACGCGGGTTTTCCTTTACGCAATGTCGCCGGAGCGGGTTGCAAACATGAGGCAGATAGCAGCAAAACCACCGGGGCGGTAACATGCTGCGGTGCAACAGCACGGCGGCGTGACCGATCCTCCAAGAGGTGGCCGGGGGGCAATCGATGCGAATCGTACTGGCGCAGCCCAGGGGCTTCTGCGCCGGCGTAGTGCGGGCGGTGGAGATCGTCGAACGGGCCATCGCCCAATTCGGCGCCCCGGTCTATGTCCGGCACGAGATCGTTCATAACCGCCGCGTGGTCGAAGTCCTGCAAGCTCAGGGCGCGATCTTCGTTGAGGAATTGGACGGGATCCCGGCTGGCGCAGTGACCGTCTTCTCCGCGCATGGCGTGGCCCCTGCGGTTGAGGAGGAAGCCGCCGTGCGCGGCTTGCCGGTGATCGATGCGACCTGCCCGCTGGTCTCGAAGGTACACCAGGAAGGCCGGCGCTACACGCAGATGGGCAGGCCCGTGGTGCTGATCGGCCATGCCGGCCATGCCGAGGTGGTGGGCACGATCGGCCAGATCGGCGGCCAGGTGCATCTCGTCGCCAGTGTGGCCGAGGTGGAAGCGCTGCCGATCCCGCCGGGGCGACCGATCGCTTATGTTACGCAGACGACACTTTCGGTCGATGACACCCGCGCGATCATTGCCGCGCTGCATCGCCGTTATCCTGACATGATCGGCCCCGATACCCGAGATATCTGCTATGCTACGCAGAATCGTCAGACGGCGGTGCGAGAGGTGGCCAAGCGGGTGGACCTGTTGCTGGTTGTAGGAGCGGCCAACAGCTCCAATTCCAATCGGCTGCGGGAGATCGGGGCGGAACAGGGCATACCCTGCTATCTGGTTCCCGACGCGGAGGCGGTGCAGCGGGCGTGGCTGCACGGGGTTGCGACGCTCGGCATTACCGCCGGCGCCTCGGCCCCGGAAAGCCTGGTGCAGGAGGTGATCGCGCGGATCCGTCAGTGGGTCCCCGTGGAGGTCGCCACCCTGCCCGGCATCGTCGAGGATGTGCAGTTCAAGCTGCCGGCGCCGTTGATCGAGACGCGCGCGCGGGCAGCCTCTTAGGGGACGGGTTCCGGTATGGGCATTCCGCTGCGCCAGCAGATCAAGGTCGGCGCCTACGTGCTGAGGCAGCACCTGTCGGGTCGCAAGCGCTACCCGCTGGTCCTGATGCTGGAACCCTTGTTCCGCTGCAACCTCGCCTGCGCCGGCTGCGGCAAGATCGACTATCCGGACGCGATCCTGAACAAGCGCCTCTCGGTGGAGGAATGCCTTGCGGCGGTCGATGAGTGCGGCGCGCCTGTTGTGGCGATTGCCGGCGGGGAGCCGCTGCTGCACAAGGAAATGCCCGAGATCGTCGAAAAGATCCTGGCGCGCGGCAAGATCATCATCCTCTGCACCAATGCGCTGCTGCTGGAAAAGCGGATCGAGCAGTACAAGCCGCACCCGCGCTTCACCTGGGACATCCATCTGGATGGTGACAAGGACCAGCACGACTGGGCGGTAAGCCAGACGGGTGTCTACGACCGCGCGGTTGCCGCGCTGAAGGACGCCAAGGCGCGCGGCTTCCGGGTTGCGATCAACGCGACCCTGTTCAACAATGCTGAGCCGGAGCGGATGGCGCAGTTCTTCGATAGCGTCACGGCGATGAATGTCGACGCCATCATGGTCAGCCCGGGCTATGCCTATGAACGCGCCCCGGACCAGCAGCACTTCCTCAACCGGCGCAAGACCAAGGAACTGTTCCGCGGTATTTTCGCGCGCGGCAAGGGCAAGGGCTGGAAGATGGGCAACTCGCCCCTGTTCCTGGACTTCCTCTCCGGCAATCAGACCTACCACTGCACGCCCTGGGGGAACCCCACGCGCAACATCTTCGGCTGGCAGCGGCCCTGCTACCTCCTCGGCGAAGGCTACGCCAAGACCTTCACCGAGTTGATGGAGACCACCGACTGGGACAAGTACGGCACCGGCAACTACGAAAAATGCGCCGACTGCATGGTCCACAGCGGCTTCGAGGCGACGGCTGTGGTGGACGCCTTCAAGCGGCCCTGGAAGGCCCTGGCGGTGCAGCTGCGCGGGCCGCGCACGGATGGTGAGATGGCACCCGAGATCGACCTTTCGAACCAGCGACCGGCGGATTATGTCTTCTCCCGCCATGTCGAGACGGCGATGGCTGAGATGGCCCATGATGCGCCCCAAGGGGCTGGTAAGCGCGGCGCCAAGCATGGCGGCTCGGGTGATGCGTCACCGGCGATCGCCGCGGAATGACGCGACGGGCGCGCCGGTGATCCGCGCGGGCGCATGACGCCGCCCGCCGAGGAGACGCCGCCGTCGCGCGGTAGTGACCTGCCGGGCCTCGCTGAGGCGGCGATGCTCGGCATCGCCACCGCGACGCTCTACATGATCGCGGCGGCCTCCCAGCTCGGCTACCAGGACCAGTTCGGCTTCACCTTCCTCAGCGTGAACGTGGACAGCATTGCGGCCGTAGTGCAGTTCTTCATCCTACCGTTGGTCTCTGGCATGATCGTGGCGGGCCTTCTCGCGCTCGTTACCCTGCGGGGCCGGCGAATATCGCGCGATGCGAATGCTGCCATCTCGATCGAACGGCTGATGCTGATTCTGCCGGTCACCTTCCTGCTCAATTTCACCCTGATCACCGAGCATCCCGCCTGGCTGCACATCGCGCGCAACACCTTCATCGTGCTGGCGGTCTATATCGCATCCTCGCCGCAGTTGATCGGGCCGGTGATGCGCTGGCTACGGGCCGAGCCGACGCATTTCGGTGCCATTCGCCGGCCGCTGCTTTGGGGCCAGGCGATCCTCGGCGCGGTCCTGCTGATCTTCTTCAGCTATGATTTCGGCAAGGCCAATGCGCTGCATATCGGCGAGGTCGATATCTGCCTGCTGAGCGAGGACGATCCAGGCAACCGCATCGTGGTGCAGCAGACCGCCGAGGTCTTCGTCTGCGCCCGCGTGGATTGGCCGACGAAGCAGGTCTTCGCCGACTTCACCTATGCGAGGCTCGACGAGGACCGCAACATCGGGGTTCGCCGCGTTGTCTTCACGCCGAGCGCGACCGGCGTGCGCCGCCCGCTGGCCGCGCCCGGCGGATAGTGCTTTAGAAAATAATCGAGGCAGAAAATAATAGAGGCAGAGCAGGTTATCTGTCTTGCCAAGTTCGCGGGCGCGGCCATGTCGAAGCGCGCCATGGTCAGTCCCCGACGCCTGCTCCCCATCCTTGCCCTTGCTGGCCTGCCACTATCCATGGCGGCGGCCGAGGACGCGGCCTGGCAGGCGCTGCACGAGGGCGGCGTCGTGCTGCTTCGGCACGCGAATGCGCCGGGTGGCGGCGACCCGCCGGACATGCGCCTCGGCGACTGTGCCACGCAGCGTAACCTCGACTCGGCCGGCCGTGAGCAGGCTCGCCGCATCGGGGCTAGTTTCCGGGCCGCCGGGGTCGCGATTGGCACCGTGCTGGCCTCCGAGTGGTGCCGCACTGCGGAGACCGCAGAGCTCGCCTTTCCCGGCCGCGTGGTGGTCGAGCCCGCCTTCAATTCCTTCTTCGGCAATCCCGCCGATGGCGCGGCGAGGACCGCGGCGGCGCGAGCAATCCTGCTGGGCTGGCGCGGCCCCGGGGTGCTCTTCGTCAGCACGCACCAGGTGAACATCACGGCGTTGACCGGGATCGTGCCGGCGTCTGGCGAGGGTGTGGTGCTGCGGCGGGAGGGCGGGGCGCTGGTGGTCGTGGGTCGGATCCGCCCTTAGAGCGCGATGCGTTGAGGCGGAATCGCCGAAGGCGCTGAATCGCGCGATCCAACACATGCTAGAGCGGGCTGCGTGAACGCATGTGAACGCAGCATGCTCTAGCGGCGCAGCGGCCTCCCCCGGCCCGCGTGCCGGGCCGAGGTCACGCAAGTTTCTTGGGGTGAGGTTTGACGCGGCCCCCCGATTCCGGCCAAATCTCCGACTTCCCCGGAGAAGCGCCCGCGAACGTCGCGCGCGCGGGGAAGTCTGGAGCGAGACCGGTGATCCCCGCCCTGATGCCCACCTACAACCGTGCCGATCTGCCTTTTGAGAAGGGTGAGGGCGCTTGGCTGTGGACCGTGGACGGGCGACGATTCCTGGATTTCGGCGCTGGTATCGCCACCGCCTCGCTCGGCCATGCCCACCCGCATTTGGTGCAGGCCATCGCCGAACAGGCGGCCAAGGTGATGCACACCTCGAACCTCTACCGCATCCCGCAGGCCGAGCGCTTGGCGGCGCGGCTGGTCGAGACCTCCTTCGCTGACAGTGTCTTCTTCTGCAACTCGGGCGCCGAGGCGAATGAGGGGATGATCAAGGCGGTCCGCAAGTACAACGCGGAAACCGGCCATCCCGAACGCAACGTGGCGGTCTGCTTCGATGGCGCCTTCCACGGCCGCACCCTGGCGACGCTCGCCGCCACGGGGAACGCCAAGTACCTGGAGGGCTTCGGTCCGGCCATGCCAGGCTTCAAGCATGTGCCCTTTGGCAACATGAACGCGGTGCGCGATGCCATCGATGGCTCGGTCGGTGCGATCATCGTCGAGCCAGTGCAGGGCGAGGGCGGCGTGCGCCCGGCCTCGCTCGAATTCCTGCGTGAGCTGCGCAAGGCCTGCGACGAGTACGGCATCCTGCTGGCGATGGACGAGGTGCAGACCGGCGTCGGCCGCTCCGGCAAGCTCTGGGCGCATCAATGGGCGGGGATTGAGCCTGATGTCATGTCCTCGGCCAAGGGGATCGGCGGCGGCTTCCCGCTCGGCGCCATCCTCGCCAAGGAAAAGGTCGCCAAGCACCTCAAGGCCGGGACCCATGGCAGCACCTATGGCGGCAATCCGCTGGCCTGCGCCGCCGGCAATGCAGTGCTCGACGTGGTGCTGGCGCCGGGCTTCCTCGACCAGGTGGATCGCGTCGCCAGGTATCTCTGGCGCGGCCTGCTGGCACTGGCCGAGCGGCATCCGCGCGTGGTCGAAGGCGTGCAGGGCGCGGGGCTCCTGGTCGGCCTGCGTCTGGTGCCGGAGGTCAGCAACGGCGAGATGCAGTCGGCGGCGGTGGCCGAAGGGCTGCTGACAGTCGCTGCCGGCATGAATGTGCTGCGCCTAGCCCCGCCGTTGATCGTGACTGAGGCCGAGGTGGATGAGGCGCTGCGCCTGCTCGACCGGGCGCTGCTGCGCTGCACGCCCTCGGCCGCCAAGGATGCGGCAAAATGACAGCGGTTCGCAAGTTGAGCGAGGCGGCGGAGGGGACTCCTCCCCCCCGCCACTTCCTGGAATTGATGGATTTCACCACACCGGCGCTGCGGCGGATGCTCGATCTCGCCGCCGCCGCCAAGCGTAGGCAGGTGCCGGGCAAGCCGCTGGCCGGCAAGTCGGTCGCGCTGATCTTCGAGAAACCCTCGACCCGCACCCGGGTGTCCTTCGAGGTTGGTATCCACCAGCTTGGCGGCCAGCCGATCGTGCTCTCGGCCAAGGACATGCAATCCTCGCGTGGGGAGACCTTGTCCGATACCGCGCAGGTGCTCTCGCGCTACGTCGATGCGATCATGCTCCGCACCGGTGACGTGAACCGGATCCGTGAACTGGCGCGGCACGCGACGGTGCCGGTGATCAACGGGCTGACCGATATCTCGCATCCCTGCCAGTTGATGGCTGATGTGCTGACCTTCGAGGAGCATCGCGGGCCGATCGCGGGGCAGGTCGTCGCCTGGATCGGCGACGGCAACAATGTGGCGCAGAGCTTCATCCAGGCGGCCGCGCGCTTCGGCTTCATCCTGCGTTTGGCGACGCCCGCCGCCCTGCGCCCGCCGCAGGCGTTGATCGACTGGGCGCGCGCCGAAGGCGCGACGATCGAGCTGACCGAAGACCCCGTCACGGCGGTGCGGGGCGCCCGCTGTGTCGTGACCGATGCCTGGGTCTCGATGAACGACGAAGGCACCGGCGGCGAGGGGCCGAACCGGCACAACCTGCTGGCCCCCTATCAGGTGACGGAGGCGCTGATGCGCCATGCCGCGCCGGATGCGATCTTCCAGCATTGCCTGCCGGCGCATCGTGGCGAGGAGGTCGCGGCCGAGGTGATCGATGGCCCGCAAAGCGTCGTCTTCGACGAGGCAGAGAACCGGCTGCACGCGCAGAAGGGCGTGCTGCTCTGGGCGCTCGGCGAGGGTTGAGCGGCGCCTGGCCGCACTCGGGACCGCTTGGCCTTTCGCCCCTTGCACCCCACTCTATGCTGACGCGGGCGCCGATCCGCGGCATGGCCAGCCCGGGCCCGGCGCCCGGGATGCAGCACGAGGACCTGTCTTGACCGATCAGACCCAGCCCTCGGCCACCCCGGATTTCCTGCGCCGCGAACGCCCGCCGGTGCCAGATATCGTGGTACCGCGTGGTGTTCAGCCCTTCCACCTGGCGGAAAAGCCCGTGCGCGGTCGGCTGATCCGGCTCGGCCCGCTCACCGATGCGTTGCTCACCCGGCATACGCTGCATCCGGCGGTGACCCGGCTGCTCGGCGAGGCGCTGGCGCTGACCGCCGGCCTTGCTGCGGTGCTGAAATACCAGGGCAGTTTTTCCCTGCAGGCCAAGGGCGATGGGGCGGTGCCGATGCTGCTGGCCGATTGTACCGAGGCCGGCGAACTGCGCGGCTATGCCCGCACCGATGCGCCGCAACTGAGCCGGCTGCTGCGGGCCGAGCCGGACCCGTTGGCCGGGCCGTTGCTGGGGCGCGGCTATCTCGCCTTCACCTGCGACCAGGGCCCGGAGATGGACCGGTACCAGGGGATCGTGGCGATCGAGGGCATGACGCTGATCGACATGACCGCGCATTACTTCGCCACCTCTGAGCAGCTGCGGACCTTCGTCCGCCTCGCCTGTGCGCCAGGCCCGCATGGCTGGCGGGCCAGCGCCTTCATCATGGAGAGGGTCGCGGGCGAGGGTGGCATTGCGCCGGAGCTGGACGCCGAGGCGCAGGAGGAGGCGTGGCGCACCGCAGTCATCCTCGCCGGCACCCTGACCGAGGCGGAGATGCTGGATGACAGCTTGACCTCGGCTGAGCTGCTGCATCGGCTGTTTCATGCCGAGGGGCTGGTGCTCGACCGGGCGCGTGCGCTCTCATACGGCTGCCGTTGCTCGCGTGCCAAGCTGGCCGGGGTGCTGCAAGGCTTCCCGGCTGATGACCTCGATCACATGGCCGAGGATGGCACGATCACCATGACCTGCGAGTTCTGCAATCTCGACTTCCGCTTCGCGCGTTCGGAGATGCAGAGCAGTGCGGGCCGTGCCTGAGCCGATGCCGCATCGCCGCGCCCTGCTGCTGCTGCCGCTGCTGGCCGCCTGTGCCGGAGAGGAAGCGGCGAGCCCGGTCGCCGGCTTGCCGCCCGGGCCGATCGAGTACAAGCACCTGACGCCGCTACCGTTCAAGGTCGCCGTGGTCGAGGTGACGCCAACCGTGCCGGTGGCTGGCCCGGATGATATCGGCGCCCGACTTCGCCCGACCCCGCTCGACGCGATGCGGACCATGGCGCGGGATAGGCTGGTCGCCGCTGGGACCACCGGCCAAGCGAGCTTCACCATCGGCCAGGCCGCGATGGTGCAGACCGCCGGTACGCTGCATTGCCTGCTTGGCTGCCGGCTCGATATCTTCGATGCCGAGGGCCAGCCACGTGGCCATATCGAAGCCGCAGCTCGGCGCAGCCGTAGCGGCGCGCAGGCCGACCGGCCCGAGACCGCCGCGCTGCTGCTGCGCGAGACGATGGACGACCTGAATGTCGAGTTCGAGTTCCAGATCCGCCGCGTCCTGAAGGACTGGCTGGTGCAGGCCAGCCCCGACGGAGGTGCGGCGCCGGGGCCGGTCGAGAAGGAAGAGCTGCCGCGCAGCTGAAGGAGAACAACCATGCCGATCGTATTCAGCAATCCGCCGAGCGTCCACGACGCCCCGAGCTACCGCCACGCCGCTCTGCTTACCGACGTCAAGCGACGCCTTGTTATCTCCGGGCAGGTGGGCATCCGACCTGATGGCGCGGTGGTGGAGGAGCCCAAGGCGCAGATCACCCAGGCGGTCGCCAATCTCGGCGCCATCCTGGCGGCGCATGGGATGGGTCCGAAGAACATCGTCAAGATGACGGCCTTCCTGACCGACCCGGCGCTGATCCCGGTCTGGCGGGAAGTGCGGACCGGCTTCATGCAAGGCCATCTCTCGACCAGCACGCTGCTGGTTGTGGCCGCGCTCGCCGATCCGAAGTTCAAATTCGAGGTCGAGGCCGAGGCGGCGGAATAGCCGCAACGTCAGCAGCTAGCTCAGGCCCCGTCTCTGATGGATCACGGGGTGATCCATCATAGAGGAGGCAACCTTGTTCTAGAGCGCGATGCGTTCACATGTGTCCACGCAGCCCGCTCTAGCCTTTGTTGGATCGCGCGATTCAGCGCCTTTGGCGATTCCGCCTCAACGCATCGCGCTCTAGCCTTCCATGCCGGCGCGTGGCCCTGCGATCATCGCCAGGAATTCGCGCCGGGTGGATGGGTCGTCGCGGAAGGCGCCCAGCATCCGGCTGGTAACCATGGACACGCCCGGCTTGTGGATGCCGCGCGTCGTCATGCACTGGTGCGCCGCCTCGATCACAACAGCGACGCCCTTCGGCTTCAGCACATCATTGATACAGTTTGCCACCTGCGCGGTGAGCTTCTCCTGGATCTGCAGCCGCTTGGCGTAGACTTCCAGCACGCGGGCGAGCTTGCTGATGCCAACCACGCGCCCGGCCGGCAGATAGGCGATATGGGCGCGGCCGATAATCGGCACGACATGATGCTCGCAGTGGCTTTCCAGCCGGATGTCGCGCAGCACCACCATCTCGTCATAGCCGTCCGTTTCCTCGAAGGAGCGGGCGAGCAATTCGACCGGGTCGGTGTCGTAGCCGGCGAAGAACTCCTCATAGGCACGGACGACTCGGGACGGGGTGTCGATCAGCCCCTCGCGGTTGGGATTGTCGCCGGCCCAGCGCAGCAGAGTGCGCATGGCGGCCTCGGCCTCGTCCCGGCTCGGCCGCGGCTCCAGCGAGGCGATGGAGAGGTCTGCGCTGGGGGCGGGGGAGATTTTGTTCACGGGGGCATCCCATCCTTGGCGGGACGCGCTGGGGGTGTCCCCCGATGCGCGGCCGGACCTGACCGGCAGCCCCTACTTGGGGGGGCGGCGGCAGCCCGCAAGAGGCAGCGGCTGGAGCGGGAGCTACCTGACCAGCGTATTGGCGATAGTGTACTCAGCCTCGGTCTTCGCGCGGACCTCGTCGAGCGTGACCTCGGGGGCCAGTTCCAGCAGGGTGACGCGTGTCTCGCCCCGGCGGGCGATCTCGAACACCGCGAGCTCGGTGATGACCATATCCACCACCCGCGCGCCGGTCAGCGGCAGGTTGCACTGCTGCAGCAGCTTTGGCTTGCCGCCGGCGGTGTGTTCCATCAGCACCACCACCTTCTTTACCCCGGCGACGAGGTCCATCGCCCCGCCCATACCCTTCACCATCTTGCCGGGGATCATCCAATTGGCGAGGTCGCCATTGGCCGCCACCTGCAGGGCGCCCAGGATCGAAAGATCGATATGCCCACCACGGATCATCGCGAAGCTGTCGGCCGAGCTGAAATAGGCGCTGGTCGGCAGGGCAGTGATGGTCTGCTTGCCGGCATTGATGAGGTCGGCATCTTCCTCGCCTTCAAGGGGAAAGGGGCCGAGGCCGAGCATGCCGTTCTCGCTCTGCAACTGCACGTTGATCCCGGCGGGAACGTGGTTGGCGACCAGGGTTGGGATGCCGATGCCAAGATTGACGTAGAAGCCATCTTGCAGCTCGTGGGCCGCGCGCGCGGCCATCTGATCACGGGTCCAGGCCATGGCTCAAACCTCCTTGCCGGCCGCCGCGGCCGCCACGCGCTTGCGGACCGTGCGCTGTTCGATCCGCTTCTCAAAAGCCGGCCCCGTCTGGATCATGCGCTTGATGAAGATACCGGGGGTATGGATATGGTCGCCATCGATCTCGCCCGGGCGGACTAGATGCTCGACCTGCGCGACCGTCAGCTTGGCCGCGGTCGCCATCATCGGATTGAAGTTCCGCGCGGTTTTCCGATAGACGAGGTTGCCTTCGGTATCGCCCATCCAGGCGTGGATGATGGCGAGATCGGCGACGATGCCGCGCTCCATCACGAAGGTCTCGCCGTCGAACTCGGCGGTGGGCTTCCCCTTGGCCACCTCGGTCCCGACGCCGGTCTTGGTGTAGAAGGCGGGGATGCCGGCGCCGCCGGCGCGGATGCGCTCGGCCAGCGTGCCCTGCGGGTTGAACTCGATCTCCAGCTCGCCGGCCAGGAACTGCTCGGCGAAGGTCTTGTTCTCCCCGACATAGCTGCTGATCATCTTGCGCACCTG
>CAITYE010000026.1 GCA_903896535.1 uncultured Paracraurococcus sp. | reverse complement strand
GATCAGCGACAGCGTGCGATTGGCCAGATTGCCCAGCGTATCCGCCAGCTCGCCATTGGTGCGGTTGCCCAGCGCGGCGCGGGAGAAATCGCCGTCATTGCCGAACGGCACTTCCCGCAGCAGGAAATAGCGAATGGGGTCAAGGCCGAATTCCTCGATCAGCGCCAGCGGGTCGATGACATTGCCCAGCGATTTGGAAATCTTCTGCCCCTCATTCGTCCACCAGCCATGGGCGAAGACGCGCTTCGGCGGGGCGAGGCCGGCAGCGGCGAGGAAGGCCGGCCAATAGATGGCGTGGAAGCGGACGATGTCCTTGCCGACGAAATGCACATCCGCCGGCCAGAAGCCCCAGCGCGGCGCGGCGGTGTCGGGGTAGCCCGCCGCCGTGATGTAGTTGGTCAGCGCATCCAGCCACACATACATCACATGCGCCGGGTCGCCCGGCACGGGGATACCCCAGCGGAAGCTGGTGCGGCTGATGGAAAGGTCCTGCAGGCCGGATTTGACGAAGCTGATCACCTCATTCCGCCGCGCTGCCGGCGCGATGAAATCGGGGTGTTGCTCGTAGTAATCGAGCAGCCAATCCTGCCACTTCGACAGGCGGAAGAAATAGGACGGCTCCTTCACCCAGGCGACCGGCGCGCCGGAGGGGGCGTATTTCACCCCGTCGCGCTCCACCAGCTCATCCGCGCCGTAAAAGGCTTCGTCGCGCACCGCGTACCAGCCCTCATAATGGCCGAGGTAGATTTCCTCACGCGCCACCAGGGCGTTCCACAGCGCGGTGCAGGCGGCCTTGTGGCGGGGCTCGGTCGTGCGGATGAAGTCGTCGTTGGAAAAGCCCATCCGCTCAGCAAGCGTGCGGAAATGCTGCGAGACCTGGTCGGTGAAGGCCTGCGGGTCCATGCCCGCATCCTGTGCCGCCTTTTCCACCTTCTGCCCGTGCTCGTCGGTGCCGGTCAGGAAGAAGACCTCATCGCCCGAAAGCCGGTGCCAGCGCGCCAGCACATCGGTGGCGAGCGAGGTATAGGCGTGGCCGATATGCGGCTTGTCGTTGACGTAATAGATCGGGGTGGTGAGGTAGACGCGCGCCATGCCTGATACCTTTGCGGGCCCTTCACCCATCGGCCAGCAGGCCGAATGCCGTCAGCACCGCCTGCTTCCGGTCGAGGTTCAGCCGCTCGGTTTCATCCGCGAGCCGGCCAAGCCGCTCCCATAGCACCGCGCCATCGGAAAGCGAACGCGCCCCCAGCCAGGCAGCCGGCGGCCCGCCCCGGGCGGCGGCGCGCAGGCTGGCGGCGATCGCCCGGCGCAGCAGCGCGAAGAAGGTGACCAGCGCCGCCGCATCCCGCCGCGCCGTCGTCGCCTCGGCGATCTCCAGGGCTTGCCGTGCGGCAAGGTTTGGCAGCGCGGCCAGCAGCCGCTCCACCAGCGCCTGCATCTCCAGCCCCTCCCCCGCTGCCAGCGTCAGCGCCAGGCCCGGTGCGCCATCGGCGATGCGCGCCAGGCCGGCCCGCTTCGTCGCCGGCATGTCTGGCAGCCAGTCGTCCAGTAACTGGCGCATGGCGTCTTCCGCCAGCGGATGCAGGTCGATCCGTCGGCAGCGGGACCGGATGGTCGGCAGCAGCGCGTCGGCGGCATCGGTGACGATGACCTGGACCGTGCGCGGCGGCGGCTCCTCCAGCGTCTTCAGCAGGATGTTCTGCACGATGCCGCGCTCGGACTGTTCCAGATTTTCGATCACCACGGCGCGCCAGCCGCCCTCAGCGGCGGTCAAGGACAGGAAGCGCCGCACCGCCCGCGCATCCTCGGCCCGCAGCACCTCCTTCTTGCCCCGCTCGCCCAGATTGGGCGCCAGGCTCAGCAGATCCGCATGGGCCCCGGCGGCGACGCGCTGGAAGACCGGGTCGCTTTCGGCCAGGAACAGCGGCGTCCGCCCCGGCGCCGCTGGCCGGCCGGCCAGCAGCCAGCGGGCGAAGCGATAGGCGAGCGTCGCTTTGCCCAGGCCAGGTGGGCCGGCGATCAGCCAGGCATGGTGCAGCCGCCCGCTCTCCGCCGCCTCGGCCAGGGTGCGCGCGGCGTCGTCATGGCCGATCAGCTCAGGGTTGGCGCGGGGCTCGGGCGGCATCAGCCAAGCCGGGCCTGGACCAGGCGCAGGATCGCAGCGGCCACCTCGTCCGGCCCGGCGGTGGCATCCAGCAGGGCGCAGCGTGTCGGCTCGGTCACGGCGATCGCCCGGAAGCCGTCGCGCACCCGGGCATGGAAGGCGGGGTCCAGCGCCTCATAACGGTTGGTCTCGCCGCGCGCCGCTGCCCGCGCCAGCCCGGCTGCGGGCGGCAGGTCCAGGATCAGCGTCAGATCGGGGACGAGGCCATCGAGCGCCACGCGCGCCAGCGCATCGAAGACCGGGCGCGGCACGTCCTGGCCGAAGACCTGATAGGCCATGGTGGAATCGGCGAAGCGATCGCAGACCACCCATTGCCCCGCTGCCAGCGCCGGTTCGATCGTGCGGACCACATGTTCGCGCCGGGCGGCGAAATGCAGCAGGCATTCGGTGATGGCATCCCACCCCCCCTGCCCCAGCAGCAGGCCGCGGATCGCCTCCGCCCCCGGGGCGCCGCCGGGTTCGCGGGTGCGGATCACGACATGCCCGGCGGCGGCAAGCGCCGTCTCCAGCCGCCGCGCCTGGGTGGATTTGCCGGCCCCCTCGCCGCCTTCCAGCGTGATGAAGCGGCCGCGCGCGGTCACGAGCCGAGGAAGCCGCCGATCACCGCCGGGATGCGCCCGAGCATCCCGCGCTTCTCGACATCCGCGCCGGCCAGCAGCGGCAGGGAGAGGTTGGGCACGCCGCGGCCGGAGATTTCCAGCCGGCCGAGTTCCTGGCCCTTCAGCACCGGCGCGGGGATCGGCGCCTTGTAGCGAAGCTTGGCCTGCATCGTTTCCTGCCAGTTCCGCGGCACGGTGACGATCACGTCGCGCCCGCCCACCAGCGGTACGCCAGGCCGGGTGCCCAGATAGACCGGCACCTCCTCGATCACTTCCCCGGCCTTGAACAGGGTGATGTTGTCGAACTCCCGGAACCCCCATTCCAGCAGCCGCTCCCCCTCCTCGCCCCGCGCCTTCATGCTGGGCAGGCCGTTGACGACCATGATCAGCCGGCGATTGCCGCGCTTGGCGCTGGCGACGACGCCGAAGCCGGCTTCTTCGGTATGGCCGGTCTTCAGCCCATCGCCGCCGGGGACGCGGGTCAGCATGGTGTTGCGGTTTTCCTGGGTGATGCCGTTCCAGGTGAAGCTGCGCTCGTTGAACATCGGGTAGTATTCCGGGAAATCGATGATCAGCCGACGCGCCAGCTTGGCAAGGTCGCGGCTGGACATGCGTTGTTCCGGATCGGGCCAGCCGGTGGCGTTGCGGAAGGTGCTGTCCTTCATGCCCAGCTCGCGCGCCTTGGCGGCCATCAGCTCGACGAACTGGGCCTCGGAGCCGGCGACCCCCTCGGCCAGGGCGACGGTCGCATCATTGCCGGATTGCACGATAACGCCGCGCAGCAGGGCTTCCACCGGCACCTGGGTGCCGATCTGCACGAACATCTTGCTGCCCTGCATTTTCCAGGCGCGTTCGCTGATCGGCAATTCCTGCTTCAGCTGCAACCGGCCGCGCTTCAGCATGTCGAAGACGAGATAAAGCGTCATCAGCTTCAGCATGGAAGACGGCGCCATGCGTTCATCGGCGTGTTTTTCCAGCAGCACCGCATCGGTTTCGGCATCGATGATCAGCGCCTGGCGGGCGATGGTATCGAAGGGGCCGAGCGGGGTGCTGGCCGGCGTGCCGGTGGGTGCGGCCGGACGCGCGGCGGCGGCGGGCCGGCGTTCGCGGGCAAGTGCCGGGGTGGCGAGCGGCAGGACGGCGGCGGAGAGCAGAAGGGCGCGGCGGCGCGACATGGAAGATACGACTCCGACAGACGGAAGAAACAGGCAGCACATCTAGAGCAAACCCGGCCCGGAGGGAATCGCGGCGCGGCGTCGGGCGCCGCCCCGCGCTGCAAAGCGGCTGCCCGGATCGCGCGTGGACGGCATCGCGACGCACGGATCATGCCCCGAACCGCGGCGATATCCCCGGGCGGCCCTTGCGCCTTGGGGCGAACCGCCCGACCCTTTGCGCATGACTGCATCCGATTGGCGGGCCCGCGCGGGCAGCCCCTTTGAGACCGAAAAGCAGCCGGCCATCGCCGCGCGCGGCATGGTCGTCACCAACCATCCCCTCGCCTCGGCCGCCGGGGTCGAAATGCTGGCCGCCGGCGGCAATGCCATTGATGCCGGCATCGCCGCGCTGTTCGCGCTGACGGTGGTGGAACCCATGATGGTCGGGCTGATCGGCGGGGGCATGTCGCATATCCGCCTGCCCGACGGCACACATGAGGTGCTGGACGGCCTCGCCACCGTCCCCGCCGCGGGGCGGGCGGATATGTTCACCCCGGTCAGCCAGGACTGGCCGGCAGCGCTGGAGACGGTGGGCCGGCGCAATGCCGTGGGCGGGCTGGCGGTGGCGGTGCCGGGCAATCTGCTGGCCTGGACCGACGCGCTGGCGCGGCATGGCAGCTTTTCCCTGGCCGACGTCATGGCGCCGGCCATCCGCCTGGCGCGGCAGGGCTTCACGGTCACGCCCTATCTGGCGGAATGCACGGCCGAAGCGGCGGCCGAGCTTGCCGCTGACCGGACGGCAGCGGCGCTGCTGCTGCCAGACGGCGCACCGCTCCGCGCCGGGGAGCGGCTGGTGATGGGCGCGGCGGCGGAGACGCTGATGGCCATCGCGCGGGAAGGCCCTGGGGCGCTGCATGGCGGGGCGCTGGGGACGCTGGCGGCCGAGGGCATCCAGCGCGCCGGCGGCATCGTCACCGCGGCCGATTTCGCCGCCGCACGCATGCGCCCCCGCGTGCCGGTACGCGGGACCTATCGCGGGGTTGAGATCATCGGCCCGCCGCCACCCTCTTCGGGCGGCGTATCCATCCTGCAGATGCTGAACATCCTGGAAGGCTTCGACCTCCGCGCCCTTGGCTTTGGCACGCCCGCCACCTGCCACCTGATCGCGGAGGCGCTGAAGATCGCCTTCGCCGACCGCGCGGCGGCAACGGCGGACCCGGATTTCGTCGCCGTGCCGGTCGCCCGGCTGATCGACAAGGCCTATGCGGCCGAACGCCGGGCGCTGCTGGACACCGCCCGGGCGCAGGCCTTCACGGCCGGCGTCGCGGCGGGGGAATCGCCCAACACCACGCATCTGACCGTGGCCGATGCGGAAGGGCGCATCTTCTGCGCGACGCACACCATCAACAGCCTGTTCGGCGCCCGCTTCGTCATCCCCGAACTCGGCCTGATCCCGAACAACTACATGGCGCTGTTCGATCCCCGGCCCGGCCATGTGCTGTCGATCGCGCCGGGCAAGCGGCTGACCACCAGCATGGCCCCGATGATCGCGCTGCGTGACGGCAGGCCCTGGGTCGCGCTCGGCCTGCCCGGGGGGTTGCGGATTTTCGGCTCGGCCATGCAGGCGCTGGTCAACCTGATCGATCACGGCATGGCCTTGCAGGAGGCGGTGGAGGCGCCGCGCCTCTGGACCCAGGGGCAGGCCCTGGAAGTGGAAGCCGGCATCACGCTCGCGGTGCGCGAGGCGCTGAGCGGCATGGGGCATGACGTGGTGACCCTGCCGCATGTCGCGGGCGGGATGTGCGCCATCGGCTTCCGCCCGGACGGGCTGCTGGAAGGCGCGGCGTGCTGGCGGGCGGATGGCACGCCGATCGGGCTTTCCGGCGGCTATGCCCGGCGCGGGGTGCGGTTCTGGCCGGATGTGCGGCGCGGCACGTAAGCTGCATGACTTGACCGCACTCATCGCAGGAGCCGACCGTGCCAAAACCCTTTCACCTCGCCTGGTTCCTGCAGGGCTCCTCCGTCCAGGCCTGGGGCGAGCCCTTCACCGGCGCCATCGGCCGGGACTGGCGCAGCTGCGACCTGTTCTGCGACATGGCGCGGATGCTGGAAGCCGCGCGCTTCGATTATATTCTGATCGAGGACAGCTCCTATGTCGGGGAAAGCTATGGCGGCTCCACCGAAATCTACCTGAAGCACGGGCTGGCCGTGCCGCGGCAGGACCCGGCGATCACCGCGACGATGATGGCGGCGGCCACGAAGCGCATCGGCATTGTCCCGACCTTCGCCACCTTCACCCACCCGCCTTATCTGCTGGCGCGGATGATGGCCTCGCTCGATCAGGTCTCAGATGGGCGGATCGGCTGGAACATGGTGACCGGCAGTTCCGACGTGGCGGCCCGCAATTATGGCCTGCCGGCGCTGCCCGAGCACGACCTGCGCTATGATATGGCCGATGAGTACATGCAGGCGGTCAATGGCCTTTGGGATTCCTGGGAGCCAGGGGCGATCCTGGCCGATGGCGCCAGCGGCGTGCTGGTCGACCATACCAAGGTCCATGCAGTGGATTTCGAGGGGCGCTGGTACCGCACCCATGGGCCGCTGAACTCGGGCCCCTGCGTGCAGGGCCGGCCGGTGATCGCCCAGGCCGGGGGCAGCCCGCGCGGGCGGCAATTCGCCTCCGGCCATGCCGATACCATCGTGGCGAGCATCAAGGGCACGGCAGCGATGAAGGCCTATCGCGACGATGTCCGGGCGCGGGCGGCGGCGCAGGGGCGGAACCCCGACGATGTGAAGGTGCTGTTCATGGTCAACCCCATCGTCGGGGAGACGATGGCGGAGGCCACCGCCAAGAAGGCGGCGCGGCTGGCCCGGGCGGAAGCCCAGGTGCCGCAGCTGCTGGCCTTCTTCGGCAAGATCACCAATATCGACTTCACGCAATACGATCTGGACGCACCGGTCGATACGCTCGACCTCCGCACCAATGGCCACCAGCAATCGCTGGCCGATTTCCAGCGCGTGGCGGGCAAGCAGAGCCTACGACAGGCGATGCTGAACTATCGCGGCACCTCCGGCTCGGTCGAGTTGGTCGGCACGCCCGATGCGGTTGCCGCCCAGATGGCGGAGGCGATGGAGGAGGTGGGCGGCGACGGCTTCCTGTTCTCGATGAGCGACGTCTCCCGCCGGACGCTGGCGGAGGTGGCGGATGGCCTGGTGCCCGCCCTGCAACGGCGCGGGCTGGTACGGCGGGAGTATGCACACGCGCAGTTCCGGGACAATCTGCGGGAATTCTGAATCCAAGGGAGAGACCGCCATGCCCGCCCCGCGCATCCTGATGATGGAAAACCCCCTCAGCGCGATCGAGATCGCCCGCGAACTGGCCCCGGCGGGGATGGAGCTGGTGGTCGCCCCGCTCGGCAGCCCCGCCTTCGAAGCTGCCCTGCCTGCTGCGGATTTCCTGGTTGGCTTCGGCAACAAGGCGGTCAATGCCGCCTTCTATCAGCGGGCGCCGAAGCTGAAGCTGATGCAGCTGCTCTCGGCCGGGTACGACACGGTCGATATCGAAGCCGCCCGTGGTGCCGGCGTGCCGGTCTGCAACAATGGCGGGGCCAACAGCACGGCGGTGTCCGAACACGCCATGCTGTTGATGCTCGCGGTCTGCCGCCGGCTGGTCTGGCAGCATGAGAACGTCGCCGCCGGCCGCTGGCGCGGCAATGACCCCAGCCAGGTGAAGCTGTTTGAGCTGCGCGACAAGGTGCTGGGCATCGTTGGCCTCGGCGCCATCGGCAAGAAGGTGGCGCGGCTGGCCAATGCCTTCGGCATGCGCGTGCAGTATTACGATATCCGCCGCGTCTCGGAAGCCGAGGAGGACGCGCTGTCGGTCCGCTTCAAGCTGCTCGGCGAAATCCTGCGGAACTCCGACATCGTCTCCCTGCACGTGCCGCTGACGCCACAATCCAAGCACATGATCGACGCCGCGGCGCTGCGCCAGATGAAGCCCACGGCCTACATCGTCAACACCTGCCGCGGCCCGGTGATCGATGAGGTGGCGCTGACCCAGGCGCTGACCGACGGCACCATCGCCGGCGCCGGCCTTGATGTCTTCGACCAGGAGCCGCCGCCGGCGGACAATCCGCTGTTCCGGCTGCCCAACGTCATCATGACGCCACATTTCGCCGGCCCCACCTGGGACAATCAGCAGGCGCGCTTCCGCAATGCCTTCGATAACTGCCAGCGCGTTGCACGCGGCGAAAAGCCGCTCTGGGTCATCCCGGAACTGGTCGAGCTGGCCTGATACCAGCGGCGCGCGGCTTTGCCTCGTGCCGAGCGCCCGAACGGGCGCCGCGGCCAATGCCGCGCATCTCAGGAAAGCGGCGGGGCGGCAGTTACCATATCTCAACTTGCCGCCCCGCGGGCCGAGGCGTAGGAAGCCGCTGCATCAGAACAGGTGGTCCCATGCGGCGATTGCAAATCGGCTTGGCCTTGTCTCTCGGCGTGCTGCTGTTGCCCTTGGCGGAAGGTCGGGCGCAGACGGCGCCAGCGACCCCGGCAGCGCCTGCCACAGCCGCGGCAACGGTCGCGCCCCCGCCGGCGATGGAGCCGCGGGCGCTGGAGATCCTGAAAGCGTCCTGCGCAGTGCTGGGCAAGGCGAAGGCGATGTCCTTCGACGCGCTCACCACCTTCGAGAAATACGCCCGCAACGGCCAGCCGCTGTTCTACACCTCGCTCAACCGCGTCACGATGCAGCGGCCGAACAAGCTGCGGGTGGTCACGCCGGGCGACGGCACGCCGGATGCCTTCTACTATGACGGCAAGCAGATCATGGCCTATGTGCCGCGCGATAACCTGGTCGCGGTCGCTGAAGCGCCGCCGACCATCGATGCCATGGTCGATGCGGCCCAGGGCATGGCCGGGATCTATTTCCCCTGGGTCGATAACGTCCTGTCCGACCCCTGCAAGGGGTTCGAGGAGCACAAGCTGACCTCGGCCTTCGTGATCGGCCAGTCGCGGCTGATCGGCGGCACGCTGACGGATATGGTGGCGATCGCCAGCCCCACGGTGCAGGCGCAGATCTGGTTCGGCGCCAAGGACCGGCTGCCGCGCATGGTGAAGCTGGTCTATCCGAAGGAGCCGGCGCAGGTTCTCTATCAGACCGAATATGCCAACTGGCGGCTGCTGGACCGCGTGCCGGCCGCGGTCTTCGCCGATGCCAAGGCGGCCAAGGCTCACCGCATTCCCTTCGCTCCCCCGGGCCTGGAAACGCCCGCGAAGCGTAACTGAGGAGCATTCCCGAAATGCGCAGGCTTCTGTTTCTTGCCGCCCTGGCGGCGGCACCCCTGGCCCCGGCCCAGGCCTATTTCCACGGCGGCGGCGGTGGCGGCTTCGGCGGCGGCGGCGGGTTCGCCCGCTCTGACGCCGGCGGCTTCTCCCGCCCGGATGCTGGCGGCACGGCTGGCCGGCCGACCGATTACGGCGGCTACAGCCGCACGGGGTCGGACAGCGACAACACGGTCAACGTCAACCGCACCACCAACGTCAACGGCGCGGCGCCGAACGGCAATTATTATCACCAGCCGACGACGGTGAATAACTACAGCTCGGGCTGTTCCAACTGCGGCGGCGGCGGCTGGGGCGCAGCGGCGGCTGGGGCCGCGGTGGGAACGACGGTGGGCGTCATGGCCGGCTCCGCGGCGGCGGCCAATGCCTATCGCCCGCCGACCTATGCGCCGGGCTATGTGGCAGCGCCGGCTCCGGCCTATGGCGGCCTGCCGCCGGGCTGCGCCTGGAACAGCTATGCCGGCAAATACGCTTGCCCGGGCGGCGCCTTTTTCACCCCGGCCTATGGCGCCAACGGCGTCTATTACGTCCCCTCGGGTCCGTAAGCGGCAGAGGATCCGCAGCGCGTTCGCCAAGCCCGCCCGGATGACCCCATCCGGGCGGGTTTTTTATGGTGCGGCGCTGTTATCTGCGGCACGCGGCTGAGAAAACCGGAGGTTGCGGCCCAGCGCATGCGGGCCTGAAAAGGCCAATACCAACGGTCGAAGGGTTCGACGCGGGATGCGCCTTCGGCGATGCCGCCGCAACGCATCCCGCTCTAGTGCTGGGTCGCGGGATTCAGCGCCTTCGGCGGTGCCGCCTCAACGCATCCCGCTCTAGTGCTGGGTCGCGAGATTCAGCGCCTTCGGCGATTTCGCCTCAACGCATCCCGCTCTAAAGCTCCACCTTCCCGGTATGCAGGCGCATCCGCATGTGGTCGGGCACGTCCTGGCCGGCATCGACGAAGGCCTTGCGCAGCGCGTTCATGCTGGGGCCGAAGATGCCGCTGCGGTTCTCGCTGCACCATTCCCGGCTCTGCGCGGGCATGGCGAGCGAGCCCTGGAAGCGCGGCATCACCCAGCGGGCAAAAAGCTCATAGCTCCGCAGCGTATCCTCGCGGTTCGCCCATTCATGGGCGCGGAACAGCACGCCGCCGGCGCCACCCTCGGTATGTTCAAGCAGCCGCTCGATGCCCTGGGCGATGGTCTCCGGGCTGCCGACCAGCGTGGTGCCGGCCTTCAGCCCGTCGCGCAGCGGGTCCTCGCTGCGCATCGGCGGGCGGCCCAGCGTCTCGCTGAAATAGCTCAGCGTCTCGATCTTCTCGCCGTGCTTCACATCATGGACCGCGCGATCATCGTCCTCGGCGCAATGCATGTTGATCACCAGGCGCCAGCCCTTGCGGTCGAAGCTCTTGCCGTGCTTGGCCGCCTCCGCTTCCCCCTGGCGCCAGTACGTGGCCAGCTTGGCATTGCCGCCCGGCAGCCCGGCACCCAGCGAGAGCAGCCCGAGCCCATACTTGCCCGCCGCCAGTACGCCCGAAGGGGTGGTGGCGGACGCGACCGCGATCGGGAAATGCGGATAGGTATAGGGCGCGAGGTGCAGCCGCGCGTCGCGCAGCTCGAACCAGTCGGTCTTCATGGTGACCGGTTCCTCGCAGGCCAGCAGCCGGGTGATGGCGTCGAGCGACTCGTCCATCATCTTCCGCTGATTTTCCGCCTGGATGCCCATCATGTAGGCGTCGGAAACCAGCGCACCCGGCCCGCAGCCCAGCATCACCCGCCCGCGCGTCATGTGGTCGAGCTGCACGAAGCGCTGCGCGACCAGCAGCGGATGGTGATAGGGCAACGAAGTGACGCCCGAGCCCAGCATGATGTGGCGCGTGCGCTCGGCGGCCGCGGCGATAAAGATTTCGGGGGAGGCGATGATCTCCCAGCCCGCTGAATGGTGCTCGCCGATCCAGGCCTCGTCATAGCCCAGCGTGTCGAGCCATTGGATCAGTTCGAGATCGCGCCCAAGCGAGAGGGTCGGATTGTCGCCGACCCGATGGAAGGGGGCGAGAAATATACCGAAGCGCAAGCCGCGATGGGCCATGTCGAAAACCTTTCCTGGAACCTTTGGTCGAAACCTCGGCTCGCAGGCTAATCCGATCCGGTGCGCGGTCAACCGGACCGGCGGCGCTTTATCGCGGCTTGTCGGAGACCTTGAGGGAGGCCGAGCCGCCAGCCACGGCGATGGGCGGGCCGGACTCGCTCAGCTTGCCGTCCTCGGCCAGGGTGAAGACATGGATGTTGCGCTCCCCCATCGTGCCCACGAAAACCCTCCGGCCATCGGGGGCGAAGGCGACGCCCTGCGTCCAGGGGCCGACCTGGGCCTCTCCAACCAGCTGCGCCTTGCCGTTTTCGATCCGCAGGATCTTGACCTGGCTGGTGCCGAAAAAGGGCGAATTCGCCGGCTGGTTTGAGCCATTGATCACCGTGACCGCGGCGAAGCGGCTGTCGGCGGAAATGGCGATCCCCTCCGGCGATTGCCCGACACTGACCGTATCACCAACCCGCCAGGGATCGCGCGTCAGGTCGATCAAGGAGACGGTATCCGCATCGCCGGTATTGCGGCCGAGATTGGCGACCAGCGCATATTTGCCGTCCGGTGCCACCGCCAGCCCATAGGGCCGCACCCCGGCCGTCATCTCACGGTCGAGCTTGGTGACTTTCTCCCCCTCGATCGCCAGCACCGCGACCAGATGATCGCCCTGCCGAGTGACCAGGGCGCGCTTGCCGTCCGGGGTGAAGACCACGGCGGCGAGTTCCGAGCCGAGCGTTCCGGCATCCAGCCGGCCGACCGGCGTCACGGTTGTGCCGGCGATCCGGAACACGTTGATGGTCCCTTCCATGCGGTTGGCGACCAACGCCAAGGTGCCCGCACGATTGATCGTGATGCTGGCCGGTCCCTGGCCGGTGGGCAGGGTGGCGATCACCTGCGGGGGTGAGGCCGCCAGATCGACCACCGTCAGACCATTGCCGGCGATGAGCTTGCCGGGTTCGGCCGGGTCGGGGCGTTGGCTGGCGACCACCAGGGCAAGCCGTTCGTCGGGCGTGATGGCGATCGCGTTCGGCGGTCCCACCACGCTGGCGGGAACCGGGATCTCCGCCTTCATCACCGGCGGATTGGCGCCGATATCGATGATGGAAAGCGTATCGGGCTTCGGTTCCCGCAAGGTGCGGACGCGGCCGTTTTCCAGCAGCACCTTGTTGTCATTGGCCGAGAGCAGAAGCTGCGCCGCGGCGGTGTGGGAGAGCAGGGCCAGCGCGGCGGCGATCAGGAACTTCACGGGAAACTCTCCTACGGTGGGAACACTCTCGGGAACCCGGGCGCGTCTGTCCAGGGCGGCGCAGCGATTCCGCCCGCGCGCATCCGGCGCCACGGCATATCGCATGCACATACATTAACGTCTTACGCTCTGGAGTTTTGTTTTCAGCGCATCGTCACGCGTTCGGAGGAGTCCCTCGGAACGCAATCTGCTCTACGCTCGCGCCGAACATGCCCCAACGCGCCCTGCCCTCTTCGCCTATTATCCGCCGCAGCGTCGCGCGACCGCCACTGCCATGATCGGCGTCGATTGGGGCACTAGCAGCTTTCGTGCCTATCGGCTGCGGGACGGCGTGGTGATCGGGCGGATCGAGACCGCCGGCGGCATCCTCGGCATTCCGCAAGGCGGCTTTGCTGCGGCGTTGCGGCAGGCGATCGCCCCCTGGCTGGCGGCGGGGGAGACCGAGATCCTGCTCTGCGGGATGGTCGGCAGCCGCCAGGGCTGGGTCGAAGCGCCCTACCTGCCCTGCCCCGCCGGCCCGGCCGAGATCGCCGCCGCCGCCATCCCCATTCCCTTCGACGG
>CAITYE010000025.1 GCA_903896535.1 uncultured Paracraurococcus sp. | reverse complement strand
GTCATAGTGCAGATGCGTCAGAATCACATGCTTGACCGTGTTCGGGTCTAGCCCGATGAGCGAGAGGCTTTCCGCCGGACAGCGCAACCATTCGCGGCGGCGGCGCTTGGCGACCGCCGCGGTGAAGCCGGCATCGATGACGACACCCTGGCCATCCTTGACTGCCGCCCAGACAAAATAATCCATCGGCATTGGCGCGTCATGCGGATCCCCACCGATGAAGTGCTCACTGCGCCGCGCATCGCGATGGGCGTAGCGAATGGCATAAACTTCCCAGCTCATTTGCCCTTCGCCTCCATCTCCTCATAGAGGTCGGTCGCGGTCTGCGCTGCGGTCATGGCAGCCGGCCAGCCCGCATAGACCGCCATATGCACCACCATCTCGTGGATTTCCTCCTTCGTCACGCCATTGCCCAGCGCGCGTTCCAGATGGGTCTTCAGCTGCTCCTCCCGCACCAGGGCGGTCAGGGCGGCGATGGTGATCAGGCTGCGGTCGCGCTTGGAGAGACCCTTACGTTCCCAGATATCGGCGTAGGCGAACTCTTCGGTCGCCTGCACGAGCTTCGGGAAGTTCTTCTTCAGCCGGTCGCGCCGCGCCGATTTCGGGGCTGCTGCCATAGGTTTCCTCCCAGGCGCCACTGGGCGCTGCGGTGGCATGCTGCGGCGACAGGGCGGCGCTGTCGAGTGTCCGGGCTTTCGATGGCCAGCGACCTATGGCGGCTTGCCGCAAGAACGTGCACGGGAATAGCAACGATGCCGGCGCGCCGCCGACGCCCGCGCCGGCGTCTGCGCCAATGGTTCGGTCGAGGCGGTCTATCCGATGGCACGGATTGATGCGTAGGAGCAGCCGCTTGACGGCAGCAAGGGCGGCTATACCCTGACCTTCCCCGCAGTTGGCCTGCCGCCGGCCAGCGCCTTCTGGTCGGTGGCGATGTATGTCAGCAACTCGCAATTGTTGGTCGATAACACCTGCAATCGCTACCTGATCAACGCGCCAATGCTCGATCAGTTGAAGCGCAACCTGGATGGGTCGATCACCCTGCTGATCCAGCACGCCTCCCCGGCGGCGGAGAAGGTGAGCAACTGGCTGCCGGCGCCGAACGGGCCGATGTCTATCGTGATGCGCGCCTACTGGCCACGGACGGAACCGCCGAGCATCCTGCCGGTCGGCAAGGGTGCCTGGCGGCCGCCCGCGCTGCAGCCGGCCTGGAACCCGGCCGCCTCAGCTTTTGCCGGCGTAGCTCGCGCCCATTCCGGCTGAGGGGTCCTGCTGAATGCCATACGAGGGGATCGGATAGCGCAGCCCGTTCTTAGCCAGCGCCTTCATCCCCTCGACGGCGATACGGAGATCGGCGGGCTTCAGCGCCATCAGCATTTCTTCATCCGGCACGCCGCCATAGCGGCGTTCGGCATAACAGGGCAGGGAAAGGCTTGGCTCGCCGGTCGCCAGCGCGCGGCCCCAGCTGTCGGCGCAGGCGGTCTCGCCCACCACGCTCCACTCGAACTTCCGGTAGTTTCGGTACTGCAGGCCGTTGATGAGAATGATCATCTGCCCGGGCGTCGCATAGACCAGGCAGATATCGGGCGGATCGAGCCGCCCGCTCTCCAGTGGGCTGACCGCCATCGCCTGATAGCGGCCGTGCGGCACCACGCTCAGCGCCCGTTGCCGCGCTGCCGCGCTCTCGGCATCGCCGTGCCAGATCCCGACATAACGCGCTCCTTCCTCGTCGCGCGGGGCCAGGCCGATCACCGCTTGGCACTGCTGGCCGACCAGATCCTCGGCGGTGATGCCGACCGTCCAACCAAGGCGTGAGCCCATGGAGACGATCTGGTCGGTGGTGTGCTTTGCCTTCGGCCGGCGGATGCGGGGGATTGCCGCCATTTCCTCAACCGTCTCGAACAGCTTCATGCCGATGACGGTGGTCTTCAGGCGCAGCAGTTGGTTCAACTCTGCCAGCAGGGTCTGGGTATCGTTGCCTTCGGTCATGGCGCTCTCCTCGCGGCCGCGCGCCATGCCCTGAGCGTGGCCGAGCGGTGTGATTGTTGATCGGATGTGCGGTTTTCCCGGTGCTGCGGAAGGCTAACGCAGCCCGTGTGCAGGTGGAAATCGACGGCATCGCCTTCGCCCAGATCGATTTCGCCAATGAAGATATTGCGCTAGGCTCGACCATCCCTGATCGGGAAAAGACAGCGATGGATCTGGGTGCCACCGAGTTTGTCCTCCTCGTTCTGCTGCTGGTCGCCGTTTTCGGCGCGGCGCACGCCGCTCGCACGGTGCCGCAGGTCGGCCTATGCGGCGCAGAACCCACAACAGGCGCTCACCGCCCTTACCATGACCAATATCCGCGGGGTGATCGGCGAGATCGACCTCGATCAGACGCTCTCCTCGCGCGAACGGACCAACTCCTCGCTGCCTACCATCCTCGACGGTGCGACCAAGCCCTGGGGGATGAAGGTCTGGCGCGTCGAGCTTCGCAAGATAAAGCCGCCGGAGCGGCTGGTGCGGGCGATGAACCTGCAAATGACCGCTGAGCGCGAGCGGCGAGCCGCCGTGGTGAAGGCCGAGGGCGAAAAATCGGCGCTGATTCTGGCTGCCGAGGGGCGGCGCGAGGCCGACTTCCGCGATGCCGAGGCGCGCGAGAGGCAGGCCAAGGCTGAAGCGACCCGTGCGGTCGGTGACGCAGCGCTCCGCTGCTTCATCAGCGAACGCTACGTGCAAGCTTTCCAGGCGCTAGGCACCAACCCGGCCAGTCAGCTGGTCGTCGTGCCCATGGAAGCGGCCGCCCTCGCGGCTGGCATCGCTCAGGCGCTGGCCTTTCTGAAAGCTGAGCCGCCGCCGCCCTCGCCCCCGCCCCCTGTGCCATCCGCCAAGCCGCCGGAGGGGGGGGCATGGAGCCCGGGCTGATCTGGATCCTGGGCGGCCTGTTGCTGCTCGCCGCCGAACTGGTCCTGCCCGGGGTCTTCCTGTTTTGGACCGGTCTCGCGGCGATCGGCACCGGGCTGGCGATGCTGCTGGTCGTGCTGCCGTCGACGGGGGTTGCGACGCTGTTCCTGCTGCTGCTGGCGGGCGGGATCGCCCTGGCGCTCTGGCTACGCCGGCGGGACCCGCCGCCTGCGGTCAACCGGCCGGAAGCCGGGCTGGTCGGGCGGCACGGCACATTGCTGCCGGGCGGCCCTGGGGGGCTGCGCGTGCGGATTGGCGACAGCGACTGGCCGGCGCGCCTGCCCAAGGACATGCAGGTGCCCGAAAGCGCAATAGCGGTCAGGGTCGAGGGCGTGCAGGGCACCACCCTGATCGTTCGGCCGGATGCGCGCTGAGGCCATCTTGAACCCAGCCCGGCGTCGGGCAATCTAGGCGGCATGGAACGCCAAAGATCCGCGCGCGCCGACGCCCCCGTC
>CAITYE010000024.1 GCA_903896535.1 uncultured Paracraurococcus sp. | reverse complement strand
TGGACGAAGCCGCCGCCGAGATTGAACAACTCCGAGCCGCACGCAATGAAGCCATCCGCCAGATGAGCAAGGCCGCCCAGCTTGCTGGTTGGTTCCAAGGCGCGGCGCCGGGGATCATCGCGGCGCTGGAAACATGCGCGGATGATTTGGAATCGGAGGTAAGCGCCCGCTACCCTGAGCCCATCCACCCCTCGCAAGCGGGCAGGCGGCGGCGAGACCTAGAGCCTATTGCCGAAGCACGGCGGATGGTGAAGTTGCTGCAAGTCCGAATGAAAGACGGCGGCTAGCCATCCCCAGAACGCGATGAGCAGCCGGCGCCACGCGGCGCGGGTGATGGGGAAGGCGGTGGTCTTCTGGTCAGCGGGCATTGCAGCCTCCCTCACCTGCATTGGCGCAATCTCGAACTTCGTTTTGCAGTATTCGCAGACGGGGAAACGCGCGTCATCGACAGCGGCGAGCGAACCGTCGTCCCGTTCTTCCCACTCGCACCCGTCCAGGTGGTGTGGCCGTTCGCAGGCAGGGCAGCGGGCGTACCATGTCTCAGGCTGCATCGGGACGCGCGGCAGCGGGGTGGCTTCATGTGCCGTGCGCCGACCGCCGCACGTCGGGCAAGCCAAGTCGCCCGCAGCTAGGTCGCCGTAGCCGTTGCATGTCGGGCATTCGGCGGTGGTTTGCCGGTCGCTCTCAGCAGTCCCCATTCGGGGGTGTGCCGAGGGACTATTACCCCCTGCGGGCGGCAACTCGGTGGGGTCATTCGGCACGGGCGGCCTCCCGCAACTTCACGTACATGTTTTGAGCATGCTCCACCTTCGCGCGGCTGCCGGGCTGACGGCCTCGCTTCCACCCGGCCGCCATCTGGCGCAGGACGTGGATAAGCTCCGCCGCCAGCTTGGCTCGCAGCCGCGCTAGCCGCTTCTGGCCGGTCGATTGCGGGTCACTTGCCATTGGCACCATCCTCTGCTGGGTCATCCACCACGGGCGCAGGGCGAACCGCGTCCCGCCACTTGTAGAGCGTACTCTTGCCCAGCTTCAACGGCTCCGGCTCCGGCGACGGCTGACCCACAAACCCCGGCTTGCGCCTCCGCAGAAAACGCATCCGTGACTAACTTTTCCCTTGCGGGGTTCCGGTAGTCACGATATAAAGGGGGCAGAGAGAGAGGGACCGGCACCAATGCAGACCACCATCACCGAACTGAACGCCAAGCCTTGCACCCGCTGCGGCGGCGCTGGCTTCATCTCCTGCTTTCAGCACAGGAAGGGTGGCGAGTGCTTTCGCTGCGGCGCTTCGGGCCGCGACCCGGTAATGACTGCGTCCACCCGCGACATGAAGGACGACGAGGTTCTGGCCGCCCTGGCCGCTGCCGGCCTTCCGGTCATGTTCGCCGAGCGCCCCGAGACGGGTGACTTTCTGGCCGACCTGTTCATGGCCCCCGACGAGGTAGCGGCACACGCTGCAATCATGGCGGGGGCACGCGCTGCGCTCGCCGCCATCCCGGCGGGGGCGTAATGCCCCGCCCTCGCCTAGGCGAGCAGCCCATGACCCCGGCGGAACGGCAAGCCAAGCGCCGAGACCAGTTCCGCCGGATGCGGGAAGCCCTGGAACGGGTGGCTGCATCCAAGACCATCAAGGAGGCCCGGCAGGTTGCTGAGGCAGCCCTTTCCGAAATCAGTCCGTAAACCCCAGGAGGCCAGCCCATGCCCAGTTACCGCAAGAGACCAGTCGTCATCCAAGCGATGCAACTTCCCGTCACCAGCGCGCCGGCTTGGTTGGTGAACGCGATGGCGCTGGCAGCTATAAACTTGGCGGTGTTTGCGC
>CAITYE010000023.1 GCA_903896535.1 uncultured Paracraurococcus sp. | reverse complement strand
TCCTCTGCCAGAACCCGCACGGCCAATGTCTCTGGCGTATCCGCGGACAGCACTGGAACGGCAACTTGCGCCAGAATTGGCCCTTCATCGACCCCGGCGCTGACCAGATGCACGGTGCAACCATGCAGCCGGACCCCGGCAGCGAGTGCCCGGGCATGGGTATCCAGCCCGGGAAAGGCAGGCAGCAGGGAGGGGTGGATATTGACCAGCCGCCCCTCCCAGGCGGCGACGAAGCCTGGGGTCAGCACCCGCATGAAGCCGGCGAGGGCGATCAGTTCTATTTCATGTGCTGCGAAAAGGGTTCCGAGGGCTGCCTCGAAGCCTGGGCGGTCACCCTGAAAGGCGAGGCTTTCGACCACGCCGGTTGGAATACCGGCGGCCGCGGCCCTGGCCAACCCCGCCGCGTCCGCGCGGTTTGCAACGACCAGTACGATTTCGGCCGGATAGGTCGGGTCGGCCGCGGCATCGAGCAGCGCCGCCATGTTCGATCCGCGGCCGGAAATCAGGATGGCGGTGCGCCGACGCGCGGCTTTCACCTGGGCCAGCCGTCCGGAAGATTGTCGATCCGCACGTCGCCCGCACCTGCCTCCAACCTGCCGATGCACCAGGCGGCTTCGCCGGCTTCTGCCAGATGGGCGAGGGCTTGCTCGGCGGCCTGCGGTGCCACCACCACCACCATCCCGAGGCCGCAATTGAAGACCCGGAGCATTTCGTCCGTGGCGACATCGCCCGCGCGCGCCAACCAGCCGAAGACGGGCGGCACCGGAAAGGCCTTGGCGTCGATCATCGCGGTCAGACCCGCCGGCAGCACCCGCGGCAGGTTGCCTGGCAGGCCGCCGCCCGTGATATGCGCCGCGGCTTTGAGCAACCCTGCCCGGTGCAGCCCAAGCAGCGCTTTCACATAGATTCGCGTGGGCGCCAGCAAGGCCGTCCCGAGGCTCTTGCCAGGGGCGAAGGGCGCTGGTGCGTCCCAGCTTAGACCAGACCGGGTAACGATACGCCGGACCAGCGAGAAACCATTCGAATGCACCCCGCTGCTGCCCAGACCGATGAGCACATCACCCGCGACGACGCCCTTGGGCAGCAAGCTGTTTCGTTCTGCCGCGCCAACCGCGAAGCCGGCGAGGTCGTAATCCTCGGCGGCGTACATCCCCGGCATTTCGGCCGTCTCGCCCCCCACCAGGGCGCAGCCTGCCTGCCGGCAGCCTTCGGCGATGCCGCCGATCACCGCTTGAGCCGGGCCGAGCCGCAGCTTGCCGGTAGCGAAATAATCGAGGAAGAACAGCGGCTCCGCACCCTGGACGACCAGATCGTTTACGCACATCGCGACCAGGTCGATGCCGACCGTATCGTGCCTGCCCGCTTCGATCGCGACCCGCAGCTTGGTGCCGACGCCATCGGTCGAGGCGACCAGAACCGGGTCCTGGAACCCTGCAGCCTTCAGGTCAAACAAGGCGCCGAAGCCGCCTAAGCCGCCCAGGCTGCCTGACCGATTGGTGGACTTGGCCAGCGGCTTGATCGCTTCGACCAGCGCATCGCCGGCGGCGATATCCACCCCGGCGGCAGCATAGGTCAGGCTCTGGAGGGGGGATGTGTCGCGCGGCGGGTGGCTCAAGGCGGCTCTCCGGGCGGCCCTTCATCCCGGCCGCTTGCTGGTGTAGTCCGGGTAACGCCGAGTGGCGCGCAAGTCCAGCATGCGTGACCGGGCGGCATGGCAGGCGAGGGATGGACAGATGCGGCGGGTGCGTGCGGCAATGCTGCTAGCCGGCTGGGTGCTGATCGGGGCTGCGATATGGCGGCCGGCCGTCGCACAGGAATTGACGCTGAGCCAGACCGGAATCACCGTGGAAGCCAGCGCCGAAGACGGGGTGCGGGCGCGTGACGTGGCCTTGAACCAGGGACGGCGGGCGGCCTGGAACCGGATGCTGGAACAGGCCGGCATTCGCGGCGTACCCACATTGTCGGATGCGCAGATCGATGGCCTGGTGCAATCCATCGTGGTCGAGCAGGAGCGCCCGGCACCGACCCGCTACAATGGTCAGATCACGGTGAATTTCAGCCCTCGGTCGGTCCAGCGGGTGCTCGGTGACCGGGCCCCGGTGATCGCAGGCAGCGGTCCGGACGGCCAAGCGCCCGCGCCGCCGGTTGCGATTCACGCGGAAGCCATGGCCAGCTTTGGCTCTCTGCGGGAATGGCAGGACATTCGCCGCCGACTGCGCCTCTCGCCCGGCGTCGCGGGGATCGAGTTGCGCGGCGTGGCGATCGATGGCGCCAGACTGCGGCTGACCCTGCGGCGGCCTGCATCGGAGGTGATGAACGGCCTGAATGGTATCGGCGCGCTGCTGATGCCAAGCCCGGCGGCCGGCCAAGCCGAATATTGGCAGCTCTCCCTTGGCGGATAGACCGGTCCGACTAGGGGGCAGCGCCGGGCTCGCGACCTGGCCCAATCTGCTGACGCTGGTTCGACTCTGCCTGGTGCCGGCGACGATCTGGCTGATTCTGCAGCACCGGCTCGACTTTGCCTTTGTGGCTTTTCTGGTGGCTGGGATCTCGGATGCCCTGGATGGGTGGCTGGCCCGTGTTACCAATAGCGTGAGCGATCTTGGTGCGATCCTGGACCCGATCGCGGATAAGGCCCTGCTAGTGTCGGTCTATGTGACTTTGGCGGCGATTGGCGTGCTGCCGGACTGGCTGGCAATCCTTGTGGTCTTCCGGGATATCTTGATCGTCGGTGGCGTGGTGGTGCTGTGGCTGACCGGGCAACGGCCGGCCATTCAGCCGATCTTCGTCTCCAAGTTGAATACGGTTTTGCAGATCGGTCTTGCGGCGCTGGCCTTGCTTTTGACAGGCTTCGATCTCGCCGCTGAGGGAGTTTTGGTTTCGATGATCTGGGGGGTCGCCTTGACGACGGTCGCATCGGGCGCCGCCTATGTCATCGCGGCAGCGCGGCGGCCTGTCGGTCCCCCCGGCCATGGCTGAGCCCCTGCCGGGTCCGTCGCCTGCAAGCACCCGCGGC
>CAITYE010000022.1 GCA_903896535.1 uncultured Paracraurococcus sp. | reverse complement strand
CCGGCGAGATAGGCGCCGAGATTGGCATCGCTATCCACCCGGAAGGCCAGGAAGCGGCCTTCGGCATCGAGGGCGAGTTCGGCCTGCGCGGTGTGGTCGCGCGCTTGGTGGTCGGCCTGAAACACCTCCGACCGGGTGGCGATCCATTTCACCGGGCGGCCGATGCGCCGCGCGGCCCAGGGGATCAATGCATGTTCGGCATAGAGGAAGTTCTTCGCGCCGAAGCCGCCACCGACATCGGGGGCGAGGAAGCGCACAGCGGTGGGCGGCACGCCCAGCACGGCGGCGGTCAGGTCGCGGATGCCGTGGATATTCTGGCTGGAGACCCGGACGATATAGCGCCCGGCCGCAGCATCCCATTCGCCGATGATGCCGCGCGGCTCCATCGGGTTGGTGACGATGCGGTGATTGTGCAGCCGGGTTGTGACCCGATGCGCCGCGCTGGCGAAAGCGGCTGCCACGGCCGCGGTATCGCCCCAGTCCCAGGCCGCGCACAGATTGCCCGGCGCAGCATCGGCGAGGCAGGGCGCAGCCGGTGCGCGGGCGGCTTCAGGGGTCGTCACGGCCGGTAGCGCCGCGTAGTCCACGGCGATCAGTTCCACCGCATCTAGCGCCTGGGCCCGACTTTCCGCCACCACCAGCGCGACCGCTTCGCCGACATGGCGGACCTTTGCCTCTGCCAGCAGCGGCTGCGGCAGATAGGCGAAGGGGGTTCCGCCATAGGGGTTGGCAATGGCGACCGGCGGCAGGGGCCGGAGACCATCTGCCTGCACTTCGGTTGCGGTCAGCACCGCCAGCACGCCGGGCGCGGCACGGGCGGCTGCGGCATCAAGCCTGACGATCCGCGCATGGGCGTGCGGCGAACGCAGCAACACCGCATGGCAGAGATCGGGCAGCGCCAGATCGTCCAGGTAGCTCCCCTGGCCGATCAGGAAACGCGCATCCTCGCGCCGACGCGGTGCGTCCCCGATGCCTTCGCGCATGCGTCCCGCCCCCCCTGCTTGCACCGATGATCGGGCCTTGGCAGCGGCTCGGCAACCGGGGCTGGCGATCAGGCCCTGACCAGCGCTGGCGCGGTCCGGCGTCCGACCACCGCCAGGCCTTCCTCCGGCGGCGGTAGGCCGGCGGGCATCATCGCCTGGCCCAGGGCGAAGGCTTCGGCATCGGCCGCCTGGAGGCAATCGAGCAGGTCCTGCAGCAGCGGGCTCAGGCGCAGATGGCGGAGATAGAGAACGCCGAAATTCGTCTGGACCCAGCTTGGGCGCCAAGGGAGGACAACCAGCGCGCCAGATTGCACCCAGGGCTGCACCTGCGGCGCCGTGCTGGCGGCGAGCGCGTCAGATGCCGCGGCGATGGCCAGCGCCGCGGCAGGATCTTCGATGGTCATGCTTGGCGGGATGGTGGCTGCCGCGGCCTCGATATTGGCCATGGCGGCAGCCATATGCGGTGCGAAGCGCGCCGGGACGTGGGAAAACCGCATCAGCGGATAGCGCAGGACGTCTTCGAAGCCGATGGCGCTACCGCGGGCCAGCAGGGGGTGTCCCGGGCGCGCCAGGAGGAATAACGGATGCCGCCGGAGCGGTACGATCTGGAACTCCTCCGGCTCGGCGAGATCGGACAATTCGGAGATGGCAAAGCTGATCTTGCGGTCCTGCAGGGCACGGACGCTATCGACGCCGCTGCTGACCTGAAGTTGCAGTCCGGGCCAGCGCGCCATCAGCCGGGGAATCGCCTGGCTGACGACGCAGCCCATCGCGGCAGGCCCGGCGCCGATTTGCAAACTATCGGTCGCGGTGCCGCGCAACCGGGCGAGCATTGCGGACAGTTCGTCGCTCAGCGCCAGCACCTCGGCGCCCTTCTGGAT
>CAITYE010000021.1 GCA_903896535.1 uncultured Paracraurococcus sp. | reverse complement strand
TGTTTGAGACCTCCGGCCTCGCCGATCCGGCGCCGATCCTGCACGCGCTGATCGGCGATCCGGGGATCGCCGAGACCCATCGGCTGCAGGCGGTGGCGACCCTGGTGGAGGCGCCGGGCGGCGCGGCGACGCTCGCCCGCCACCCGGAGGCGCAGCGGCAGGTGATGCTGGCCGACCGGGTCGTGCTGACCAAGACCGACCTCACGCCGGCCGATGCCCCGCTGCGGGCCGCGATCGCCGCGCTAAACCCGGCGGCGCCGGTGCTCGCGGCAAGCTTTGGCGCCATCGACCCCGGCTGGCTGTTCGCCCCGGCGGAGCGCGGCATCGATCCCACCGCCTGGGGTGGCGTCCGGCATACGCCCGGTGTCGCCAGCAGCATCATCCTGCGCGAGGCACCGCTGCCCGCTCTCGCCCTCACGCTCTGGATGCAGGCGCTGGCCGAACATGCCGGGCCGCGGCTGCTGCGCCTGAAAGGGCTGGTCGAGTTGCGGGAATCCCCGGGCCGGCCGGTCGCGCTGCATGCCGTGCAGCACCTGATCCACCCCCTGGAATGGTTCGAGCATTGGCCGAGCGAGGACCGCCGCAGCCGGATGGTGCTGATCGGGGAGGACTTGCCGCCGCATTGGCCGGCGCGACTGCTGGCGGCAATCGAGGCGGAGGTACTCAGCGCCGGCGTGAGCTGAGCGCGCTCATCACCGCCCGGCGAGCGCCTCCGCCACGATGGCGTTATCGGCGGTGCCCTCAAAGCCCGGCTTGCGGGTGATGGCGCCGGCCGTGAACATCGCGGTCTCCAGCCGGGTGAAGGCCTGCTCCGGGTACCAGGGATTGGCGGTCCAAAGACCGTTCGCCCGGTAGCGGGCCAGGCTACGGATCAGGCGCTCCCGCGGCAGGTCCGGGAAGAAGGGCGCGACGCAGTCGGCCAGCACCGGCGGCGGATTGGCCGCGACCCAGGCTAGCGTGCGGGCCATGCCGCGCAGCATGGCCTTGAAGGGCTCGCGCTTCTGCCGCAGCAGATCGGTCGTCGTGGTGAAGGTGGTATAGGCGGTCGGCCCCCGGCTGGCGGCCGTGTGCCAGATATGGGCGCCGGCTTCCTCGGCCATGCTGACGAAGGGTTCGAACAGCTGGGCGACGTCCAGTCGCCCCTCCAGCACCGCCGCCAGATTGGCCGGCATGGGCTGGTCGATGACCCGGCGGATGCTGTCGGGGTCCAGCCCCGCCAGGCGAATATCGTGTTGCAACGTCCACCAGGGCGTCGGCACTTCCGACACCGTGCCGAGGGTCAGCGTGGCAAGGTCGGTCAGGCGGAAATCCGGGCGCGGCGCCTTCCCCACCAGGAAGAACGGATCGCCCATCACCACCGCACCGAAATTCCGCAATGGGCTCGCCGGATCGGCCTCATGCGCCAGCAGGATGCGCATCGGCCCGCCCCAGGCGACATCGGCAACCCCGGCGAGCACCGCATCCTTGGCATTGGCCGGCACCGCGCCAGCTCGCAGCGTCACATCGACGCCCTCCGCCGCGTAATCGCCGCGGGCGAGCGCGGCATAGAAGGGCGCGTAGAAGACGGCCCGGAAGGGTTCCTGCAGGGTGATCGGCGTCATTGGCGGCTCCGGCCTAAGGCGGGCAGGCTGGCACGGATCGCCGGGGCCGACGAGGCCGGCTTGCCGCTGCCCCGGGGCAATGGCACATCCGCCGCGATAAGCCTTGGGGGGGACCGCATGCAGAACCCGACCGATCTGTTCAGCCTCAGCGGCTCTGTCGCCCTGGTCACCGGTGCGTCCGGCGCGCTGGGGACGCATTTCGCCCGCGTGCTGCACACCGCCGGCGCCCGGGTGGTGCTGGCCGCCCGCCGGCCGGAGGCCGTCGCGGCCCTGGCCGAAAACCTCGGCCCGGGTGCCCGGGCGGTTCGCCTTGACGTGACGGACGCCGATGCGGTGAGCGCCGGCTTCGATGCCGCCGAGGCCGCCTTCGGTGCCCCCTGCGACATCATCGTGAACAATGCCGGCATCGCTGTGAGCCGGCCGATCCTGCAGCAGACCGAGGCGGATTGGGACAGCGTGCTGGCGGTGAACCTGCGCGGCTGCTTCCTGGTCGCGACCGAGGGCGCGCGCCGCCTGGTCGCTGCCGAGCGCGGGGGGGCGATCGTCAATATCGCCTCGATCGGCGGCCTTCGAATCCTCCAGGGCGTCGCCGGCTACACCGCCTCCAAGGCCGGCCTCGTGCAGTTGACGAAGCAGTTGGCGGTCGAGTTGGCGCGGCATTCGATCCGCGTGAACGCCCTTTGCCCCGGCTATGTCGAGACCACGATCAACCGGGAGTTCTTCGCCTCCGAGGCAGGGAAGGCCGTGGTGCGGCGGGTGCCGCAGCGCCGGCTGGGGCAGCCGGAGGACCTGACTGGTCCCTTGCTGCTCCTCGCCTCCTCCGCCGGCGCCCACATGACCGGCGCAACGCTGGTCGTCGATGGCGGCCATTCCGTGAACCCGCTTTAGGACGCATCCCCATGGACTTCAGCCTGCCCCCCGAGACCGACGCCATCCGCCAGCGCGTCCGCGACTTCGTCGAGACGCGGATCATCCCGCTGGAAGCCGATGCGGCGAGCTATGACGAGCACGAGAACATCACCCGCCCACTGCTGGAAAAACTGCGCGCGGAAGCCAAGGCTGAGGGCCTCTGGGCACTGAACATGCCGAAGGCGCGCGGCGGCCAGGGCATGAATATGGTCGGCATTGCCGCCTGCTATGAGGAGATGAACCGTTCCATCTTCGGCCCGGTCGTCTTCCACGGCGCGGCGCCGGATGACGGCAACATGCGTCTGCTGAACATGGTCGGGACGGAAGCGCAGAAGGAACGCTGGCTGCAGCCGATCATCGACGGCAAGGTGCAGTCCAGCTTCGTGATGACCGAGCCCGATGGCTGCGGCAGCGATCCCTCCATGACCTACACGAAGGCCGAACGGCGCGGCAATGACCGCTGGGTGATCACTGGCCGAAAGCACTATATCACCGGTGCGGCAGAGGCGAAGCACTTCATCCTGATGGCGCGGACCAGCGATGACGACCGCACCGGCCTCACCGCCTTCCTCTTCCACGCCGACCAGCCCGGCTGGAAGATCCTCCGCCGCATCCCGATCATGGGACCAGAAGAGCATGGCGGGCATTGCGAACTGGAATTCGATGGGCTGGAAGTGGCCGACGAAAACGTGCTGATGCAGGTCGGCGACGGGCTGCGGGCGACGCAGATCCGGCTTGGCCCGGCGCGGCTGACGCATTGCATGCGCTGGACCGGCCTCGGCCGCCGGGCACTGGAGATCGCAATGGCCCGGGTCGAGGTCCGCAAGGCCTTCGGCTCCACGCTGATCGAGAAGGAGAGCGTGCAGCAGATGATCGGGCAGGCGGCGATGGAGCTGGATATCGGCCGGCTGCTGACGATGCGCGCGGCCTGGCTGCTCGACCAGGGCAGCCTGGCGCGCAAGGAGATCTCCATGGCCAAGGTCGTGGTCGCGGATGCCTTGCACAAGGCGGTCGATACCTCGCTGCAGCTGCTCGGTGCGCGCGGCTATTCGAAGGATACGCCGGTCGAGTGGATGTACCGCTACGCGCGGCAGGCGCGCCTCGTCGATGGCGCCTCGGAGGTACACCGGATGGTGCTGACCAACTTCCTCCGCCGCCAGGGCAAGGAGTTCTTCGGCTGGGGCGCAACGCGTGGATGAAGCGGCCCGCACCCGGCTGGCCGCCTGGCTGAGCGAGGCCGCGGGCGCGCCGGTCCTGGTGCAGGAGATGGCGCTGCTTTCGGGCGGTGCGGTGCAGCAGAACTGGGCGCTCGACGTGCTGCGCGGCGGGCAGCGGGACGCCTGGGTGCTGCGGACCGACAATGCGGCGGCGCTTTCCGTCTCGCTGCCGCGCACGGCGGAATACGCCCTGCTGCGCGCGGCCCGCGCCGCCGGCGTCACGGTGCCGGAGCCGCTCTTCTGCTGCCCGGGCCGGGAGGTGACGGGCGCGCCCTTCTTCGTCATGCGCCGTGTCGCCGGCATCGCCCAGGGCCACCGGCTGGTGCGCGGCGCGACGGCGGGGCTGGCGGCGCAATGCGCGACCGAAATGGCGCGCATCCACAGCATCACCCCGCCGCGCCCGGATCTCGATTTCCTCGGCGCCCCGCCGGCCGATCCGCATGCCGCCTTCGTCGCGGCGCAGCGGGGCGTGCTGGATGCGGCGGGCACGCCGCGCCCGGTCGTCGAATGGGGGCTCCGGCATCTGGAACGCACGGCCCCGCCGCCGGCCGGCAATGTGCTGAACCACAACGACTTCCGCACCGGCAATTACATGGTGGCGGACGGCCGCATCACCGCCGTGCTGGATTGGGAATTCGCCGCCTGGGGCGACCGCCACGCCGATCTCGGCTGGTTCTGCGCGCCGTGCTGGCGGTTCGGCGCGCTGGCCGCGGAGGCCGGCGGCGTCGGCAGCCGGGCCGAGTTCACCGCCGCCTATGCAGCCGCCAGCGGCCATGTGGTGGAGGATGCGCGGGTCCGCTGGTGGGAACTGGCGGCGACCATCCGCTGGGCGACGGTCGCGGCCGATCAGGGCGGCCGGCACCTCGCTGGCGATACCTCGCTCGAACTCGCGCTGACCAGCCATATCGTGCCGGAGCTGGAGCTGGATATCCTGCGCATGACGGGGGTCGCGTGATGCTGGAACGGCCGGATGCCGACAACC
>CAITYE010000020.1 GCA_903896535.1 uncultured Paracraurococcus sp. | reverse complement strand
CGCCTGCCGTGCGTGACCGGAAACGATACGGCAGTTCGACCACCCGCAGCGGACGGCCGATCGAGATCACGATATCCAGTAGGATCTTGAAGCCGCTACCGGTCAGACGTGGCGCCACCTCCTCCACCCGGGTACGCCGCATCAGGAAAAAACCGCTCATCGGGTCGCTTAGCTGGACCGGCAGCAGCCGCTGCGCGAGCCAAGCGCCGGCGCCGCTGAGGGAGCCGCGCGCGGTGCTGAACCCGCCATTCGCTGTGCCGCCATCGACATGGCGGCTGCCGATGGCAAGGTCGATTCCGTTTTCGACCGCCCGCAGCATGGCGGGCAGGATCGTCTCGTCATGCTGAAGATCGCCATCCATCACCGCGATAAAGGGCGCTGAGGTACCGAGAAATCCCTCGATGCAGGCCGTGGCAAGGCCACGGCGACCGATCCGGCGGAGACAGCGGATGCGGGGGTCCAGGGCACCCAGGTCGCGCAGGATGGCACCGCTGCCATCAGGACTGTCATCATCAACAAAGATGGCTTCCCAGGGAATGCCAGAAAGGGCGGCATCAAGCCGCTGAACCAGGGGCCGAATATTGGCGGCCTCGTTATAGATGGGGATAATAACGGCCAGCCGGGCAGGCAGCGCCCATGCGCCTTGTGATACGAGCGACGCGGCAAGCGGGAAATCCACTGGATTGCCTCCTCGTGGCACGATCGCTTCGGCAGAATGGTGATGGCGGTGGCGCGACGGCAGGGGCGCGCTCGGGTTTGTGATCCGCTGGCCTATACCCGAGCCGTGAGGCACGGTCTTTGCCCGCAGGGTTGCGTCGATTACTTCCTACCCTCCATCGTCAGGGACCCGCAATGCCTACCACCCATCATATCGCCCCCACTCCCTCCACCATCCGCTGGGGTGCCTTCGACGCGAGCTTCGCGCCGGTGAAGACCGTTGATCCTGGCGACCTGGTCGTTCTGGAATGCGTCTCCGGCGCGCCGGATGTCATGCCGCCGCCCGGCAGCGGGATGAAAATCCCGGACGCTCTTGCGGCCATCCACGCGGCCAACCCGCCGCGCCTCGGTCCGCATATCCTCACCGGCCCGGTCGCCGTGAAGGGCGCCGAGCCGGGCGATTGCCTGCGTGTGGATATCGAGAAGATCGAACTCGGCGCCGACTGGGGCTTTTGCGCCTTCCGTCCGCTCTTCGGCACCTTGCCCGAGGATTTTCCCTATAAGCGCGTTTTGCATATTCCGGCGGACGCGAAGGCAGGCACCTGCCACGTGCCGGTGGGCGGCGGCGTGACGATTCCGCTTTCACCCTTTTTCGGCGTCATGGGGGTGGCCCCACCGGCCGAATGGGGCGCCATCAGCACCAAGGAGCCGCGCGCCCATGGCGGCAATCTCGACAACAAGGAGGTGGGTGAGGGCGCCACGCTCTATCTGCCGGTCTTCGTCGAAGGCGCCAATTTCTCCGCCGGCGATGGCCATGGCGTGCAGGGCGATGGCGAGGTCTGCATCAATGCGCTGGAGATCTGCCTGACCGGTCATTTCCGCTTCGGTCTGGAAAAAGGCGGTGGGGCGCGTGATCCGATCCTGAGATTCCCGCGCGCCGAGACCAAGACCCACTACATTTCCATGGGTATGCACGAGGATCTCGATCTTGCGATGAAGCAGGCGCTGCGCGAGATGATCGCCTTTATCGTCTCCCGCTCCAACCTCTCGGCGGCCGATGCCTATCAGCTCTGCTCCCTGGCCGTGGATTTCCACGTGACCCAGACCGTGAACGGCGAGAAGGGCGTGCACGGCCTGCTGAAGAAGGGCCTGCTGTTCTGACGTTGATCGCGCGCGGCGTCCCGTGCGGACGCCCCGCTGCCTATCATACCAGCGGTCAAATTCTTTGGCCGCTGGTTTGGGCTTTTGCTGGCCCTCAATCGCCGGGCGGAAACCTCCGGTTTCCTGAGGCGCGCGGCGTTGGCCGCGGCGCCCATTCGGGCGCTCAGCGCGAGTCAAAGCCTCGTGCCGTTGGTATCAGATGCCCAAAGTTCCCGCCTTCGCGGCCGCATAGCGTTTGGCCACTGCGTCCCAGTTCACCACGTTCCACCAGGCCCGGGTGTATTCTGCGCGACGGTTCTGGTAGCGCAGGTAATAGGCATGCTCCCAAACGTCATTGCCGAGCAGCACCCGGCCTCCCTCCATCAGCGGCGTGTCCTGGTTCGGCCGTTGCGCGATGCCGAGCCGCCCCTCAGGCGAGACGGTCACGAAGGCCCAGCCCGAGCCGAACTGCGTGTTGCCCGCCGTCTCCAGCCGCGTGCGCAAGGTCTCGAAGCTGCCGAAATCACGGGTGATCGCCTCAGCCAACTCGCCGCTCGGTGTGCCGCCGGGCCCGCCCATTATCTCCCAGAACATGCTGTGATTGGCATGGCCACCGCCATTGTTCCGGACCGCCGCGCGGATCGTATCGGGCAATTCCGCCAGCTTGGTCAGTAGGACCCCAAGCGGCAGGCCACCGATCTGGCCGTGATCCTTGAGCGCCGCGTTCAGGTTGTTCACATAAGCGGCATGGTGCAGGTCATGATGGATCTGCATCGTGCGGGTATCGATCGCTGCCTCATTGGCCTCTGGGGCATAGGGCAGCGGAGGCAAGGTGAAAGGGCCGGCGGCGGGCGCCGTCTGGGCGAAGGCTCGGCTTGCGACCAAAGCCGAGGCCCCGGCACCAAGCAGAAGGCCGCGTCGGCTGGAAAGACGCATCGGGCTCTCCTGTGTTGATCGCTCCGATATGGGGACGGTGCCGCCGCTGCCAAGGTTCAGCGGAGTGGCCGAAAGGCAGTGGCCGCCATCGGGTCCCAGGCGACGCTGGCCGGCCCGCCCGGCCTGGGCAGCCGTGTCCCTGGCGGGCGGATGACGATCAGCGTGCTCCCCTCGCCGATTTCGAGGGTGAGCCGCACCCGATCGCCGAGGAAGAGCACGTCCCGCAGCCTGGCCGGCAGCGCGCCCTCCCCCATCTCCGCGGGCGGGAGCGGCGCAACCGCCACCTGTTCCGGCCGCACCGCGAGGATGCAGCGACTGCCAGGGCCGCCGACATCCCCAAGCCGGGCGTCCAAGACCGGTCCACAATCAAGCCGCACCTGACATTCGCCCTCAAACAGGGCCTCGACGGTGCCAGGCAGCAGGTTGCATTCGCCGAACAAGCCGGCCACCAGAGCTGTCTCGGGCGCCTCGTACAGCGCCTTTGGTGTGCCGGTTTGCAGCACGGCGCCAGCCGCGAGGACGGCCACCAAGTCGGCGAGCAGGAGCGCGTCTTCGGGCTCGGTGGTGGCGATCAGTGCTGCCGTTTCATGCAGCACAGGGCGCAGCGTATGGGCGAGGGCACGCCGCTCCCGAGGCGCGAGGCCGCCAAGGGGATCATCCAAAAGCAACAGCCGAGGCGCCGAGACCAGCGCGACACCGAGCCCGGCCAGGCGCTGCCGAGTGGGGGTGAGACGTGCTGCGCGTTCCCCCTCGAACCCATCGAGCCGCACCCGGGTCAGGGCACGTGCCATGCGCGCTGCGGCCTGGGCTTGTCCCAGCCGGAGCGGCCTTGCCGCTGCGGCGAGCAGCGCGGCCAGGGTTTCGTTGCCATTGGCCGGCGTCACCCAGGCGATCCCACGCTGGGCCGGCGGCACTGACTCCAGCGCCCGCCCACCGAGCTGCACCCGGCCGCCGCGCGCCCGGGCCAGGCCCGCTGCGAGGGCGATGGCCGTCCCTGCACCCGAGCCGAGGAGGACCGAGCAGCCGGTTGCCGGGACCTCGAAGGTGAAGCCGCTCAGATCGTGCGGGGCATCGATCGCCTCGAAACGCAGCACCGCTTCCGTCATGTCGTGGCTTCGCCCCCCTGGCGGTCGCCTGTCAACGCTGCACCGGCTTGCCGCCGCGTTCGACCGGCGGTACCCGAAGCTTGCTCCTGCCCACGCTGAGGAAACGCCCCATGAGCGAGACCACCGAACCCACCCTCCTCGCCCATCGTGAGGGCGCGGCCGGTACGCTTTTGATGAACCGGCCGAAGACGCTGAATGCGCTTGATCTTGAGATGATCCGCGCCTTTCAGGCGGCGATCGATGACTGGAAGGGCGATGCCGCCGTGCGGCTGGTCATACTGGAAGGCGCCGGCGGCCGAGCCTTCTGTGCGGGCGGCGATGTGCGCCGCATCCGCGAATTCGCCATCGCCGGAGATACGCGGGGGGTCGAGGCCTTCTTCGCCGAGGAATATGCCGTGAACCGCGGCATCGCGACCTTTGGGAAGCCTTGGGTGTCCCTGATCGATGGCGTCTGCATGGGCGGGGGGATTGGGGTCTCGGCGCATGGCAAGCCTGTGGTGGTCACCGAGCACGCGTTGCTGGCGATGCCGGAGACGGCGATCGCGCTGTTCCCCGATGTGGGTACCTCTTTCATCCTCCCGCGCCTGCCGGGGGCGATCGGCAACTGGCTGGCGCTGACGGGGGCACGGCTGAAGGGCGCGGATGCCGTGCATGCCGGGTTGGCCAGCCATTTCGTCTCTCGCACGCGCCTGCCGGCACTGCGCGAGGCGCTGCTTGGCGGCGATGTCGGTGTCCTGAACACCTTCACAGAGACGCCGCCGCCGGCGAGCTTCGCCGCGCATCGCGTGGCAATCGACCGCTGCTTCGGCCAGCCGAGCCTACCGGCGATCCTCGCGGCGCTGGCCGCGGAGGGCAGCGACTGGGCGGGTGAACAGATCGCGATCCTGCGCCGGATGTCGCCGACCAGCCTCTGCGTTTCGTTGGAATTGCTGCAGCGGGGCCGGGTGCTCTCGCTGGACGAGTGCCTTGCCGCCGAATTGGCGCTGACCCGCGGTGTCATTCACCGCCATCCGGATTTCCGTGAAGGGGTGCGGGCGGTGCTGGTCGACAAGGGAACGCCACCCGCGCGCTGGACGCCCGAGAGCATCGAAGCGGTTGATATGCGTGCGGTGCAGGGGCTGTTCTGATCGGGCACGAGCGAGCTTGGTCCCCACGAGGCTGCCCGGGCCCGCTCGCTGGGGGTGGCGAGTGTGTCTCAGCCCTGCCGCTGCAAAGGTTCGACTTGCGGCGGTGGACGTGCCTCCTCGGCGACATCCTCGACCCAATGCTCAATGCCGGCCAGCCGGGCGTGGTACTTGACCGCAATCGCCTGTGCGGCCTCGACACCGATACAGGCGAAGCGCAGCGGCGTCCCGGGCTTGAGTTGCGCGAAGCGGGACAGGTCGGCGGTGATGACGGTGGCCAGCTTCGGATAGCCGCCATGCGTTTGGCAGTCTTTCAACAGCACGACGGGGACGCCCGCGCCGGGAATTTGGATGCAGCCGGGCACGATACCGTCCGAGACCACGTTGAAGCCGCGCGCGTGCGGAATGCGCGGTCCGTCGAGCCAGGTTCCCATACGATCGGCGCGATGGGTGACCTTGTAGGTGGTCCGCAGGAAGGTCTCGATGCTCGCAGGGTCGAAATAGTCTTGCTGCGGTCCCAGGACGATACGGAATGGCCAATTGGGCCGCCCCCGGGGGAAGACGCGACGCTCCAGCGCGGCCGGGGCGACGGCGGCGGCAAGGGGTAGGGAATCGCCCGGCTTGATTAGCCCCCCTTCCAAGCCGCCAAGTCTGGAACGCAGATGCGTGGCCAGGCTGCCGAAGCGCGGCGGAATGTCGAAGCTGCCAGCGATGCCGATATACCCCCAGACCGCATCCGGCGCGCCGCCGATGATGAAACGCTGGCCGCGCCGCAGCGAATGCGACTGCCAGTTCGGTAGCTTCTGCCCATCGACGCTCAGCGTGAAATCGCCACCGGTCACTGCGATGCGGCAAGAGGTTGCGGCAACTTCCCACTCGCCGCCGACATGGGCGAACTCCAATCCGGCGGAATCCGCTGGATTGCCCACCAGGCTATTGGCGAAGATGAGGGAGGCGATATCCATCGCGCCCGCCGTGGCAATGCCAAAACGCCGCCAGCCACGGCGACCGGTGTCCTGGATCGTGACGTAAGGACCTGGCGAGACGGCGACCAGCGCCGGCGTCATCTCTCGGTACGGACCATCTCCAGCAGCGCCTCGGGCGACAGGGCGGAGAGGACGTCAAACTCCGCCTTATCGACACGGCGGAACCGCACGCTATCCCCGGCACCGAACAAAAAGGGCTTTTTGCCGTCCGGCTCGAAGGGGCGGAGGGGAGTTTGGCCGATGATATGCCAGCCGCTCGGCGTGGTGATTGGCACGATGCCGGCCTGCACCCCACCGATCACGATCGCCCCGATCGGGACCTGCGCCCGCGGGGTTTCCTTCCGAGAGGTATGCAGGGCCTCCGGCAGCCCGCCCAGATAGGGCCAGCCTGGGGCAAAGCCGAGCATGTAGACACGATAAGCCGCGCCCGTATGCAGCCCTATGATCGCTTCTGCGGAGAGGCCGAGCTGGCGCGCGACGTCGGGGAGGTCGTCGGCGAAGGGCGGCTCGTAGAGCACGGGCACGGACCACGCGACAGCAGTTGCGCTGGCCGTCTGCTTGGCGAGTGACATCAGGCCCCGCAAGGCGGCAACCAATGCATCAAACGACATCAATGCCGGTTCGTAGCAGATCAGCAAGGAGCGGTAGCTTGGGGCGGTCTCGGTGATCGATTCGAGCTTCGCGGCGCGTACCGCGAGGTCGAGATCAACCACCGCTTGGTTCAACTCGGGCGAAATGCTGTCGCCGAACTCGACCGAGAGGGCGGTATCGCCCAATGGTAGGAATCTAGGGTAGTACAAGCTAGGCCTCCACTTCCCTGAGGGCTGGCGCTGCCCGATTGCGAGCTGATGGGTCCGGGTCCCGGCCCCCGCGCCGTGCAACCGGGATTGCCAAGCGGTGGCGTTGGGGCGGTCGCCGGTGGCCCATATTCACCAAGGTTTTCGAAGTTTCCAACCGTTGAACGCATTCGTAGCGCAAAAAACAACCAGAGAGCGAGTCCGCCGAGCGTTTTGCTAGCGTTGCTAGAGCGGGATGCGTTGTGGCGGAATCGCCGCAGGCGCTGAATCCCGCGACCAAATAAACGATGGAGCAGGGTGCGTGAGCGAATGCGAACGCAGCATGCTCTAGCCGCCGACGGCAGGGCCTTTAGAGCGCGATGCGTTGAGGCGGAATCGCCGCAGGCGCTGAATCGCGCGATCCAACACATGCTAGAGCGGGCTGCGTGAACGCATGTGAACGCAGCATGCTCTAGGCGACACGCCAGATCATGTTGGCGATGGGAGATGCCCCCCGCTCCTTGATATTCGTCGGCCTCGTTGTCCCTTTTCCATGCCTTTGCCTCCGCAAAGGACGCGATGCCCCGTGGCCTCCAGACGATCAATTGTTGGGCAGGCCAGGGGTCTCGGGGTTTCTGATCCTCTTTGTCGCGCGGCGCCGATTCTCCCCCTTCAGGGCAACGAGGTACCGACGCATCCAGAACGCTGAACCGGGATATCCCGCCGCGGCCTCGTCGCTTTGCCCAAGCCGATCCTGGATGAGCGCGCTGCCATATCTGGCAGCCAGAAAAGCCCGCCGCCGGGCGAGCAGCGGTTCTCCCGCCTCAGCGCCCGATCAGGACAAGGACCACACCCAGGACCACCGTGAGGGCGCCAAGGATCTCGGCCTTGCTCGGCCTTTCCTTCAGATAAAAGCGGCTGAACAGCAGGGTGATCAGGATTTCTATCTGTCCGACCGCCCGCACCAGCGCGACCGGCGCCAGGGCAAAAGCCGTGAACCAGCAGGCCGAACCGCAGGCAGAAAGCGCTCCCACCTGGGCGCTCGTTCGCCAGGTGGTGAACACTGCGCGCGCCTGGGCCGGATCTCGGAGCAAGAGCCAACCGCCTTGCATCAGGGTCTGCAGGATGTTGGCCACGACCAGCGTGACCAGGGCCCTGAGGATCGCATCCTCCCCCGGTAGGGCCAGATTGGCAGCCTTGATGAGCACCGAGGTCAGAGCGAAGAAAAAGCCGGCGGTCAGGCCGCAGAGCGCCGCTGGTTGCAGGGTGGCCTGCACCAGATCCCGCCAAGTCGCGGTGCGGCCAGCCAGGGACAGCCACAGCACGCCGGCGAGGCCGATGAGAATGCCGACCGTGGAGAGCGGAGAGATCCGTTCGCCGAGCAGCAGCAGGGCCAATAGAGCGCCTTGGACCGCCTCGGTCTTTGCATAGGCTGTCCCGACCGCGAAGCCGCGGAACCCAAAGGCCATGATCAGCAGGTTCGTCCCGAGGATCTGGCCTAGGCCGCCCAAGGCCGCGAGCAGTAGGAAGTTGAAATTCAGCGGCGGTAGCGTGCCGCCGGACAACAGCAAGTAGACGCCGAGGAGGAGCATCCCGACCGGAACGCCGTAGAGGTAGCGGACCACCGCTGCCGCGTTGACCGATAACTCGCCGCGCAGTTTTTGTTGCAGCGCGGTCCGCCAGGTCTGGAAAAGCGCCGCCGCCAGGGTCGCCGGCAGCCAGATCGGTGACAGGATCATGGATGGGCAGCCTGCCGCAGGCGCCGCCTCTCGACCAATTGCCAGCCGGCCCAAGCCGCCGCCAGCGCCAGAACGGGCACGGCGGGGATCTGATAGCGCGGGACATTGAGGCTGAGGGCGGCATAACCGAGGAGGGAAAACCAGCCGAGGCAGAAAGCCGCCAGCCACGGCACCTGCCGCCGCCGCACTGCCCATAGCGTGCCGACCAGCAGCGCCGGGAAGCCGAACACCACGAACTCATCGATCCAGATGCCGCGCCAGACCAGGACCGGCCAGGAGGTGAGCCAGCCGAGCGGCTGGGCCAGCATCGCCGACACTAATTCGCCATCGACCAGTCGACGCGCGGCTGAGAGGTCGACGCCTCGTTCGGCGGCAAGGCGCGCGACCCAGGGCTCGTAGCGGTTCTGGCCAATATCGTAGAACCCACCAGGGGTCACGACATCGAACCGGCGCCAAACCTCAGGGGGGAACAGCCGCGCCGCCAAGGCATCACCGATGCCTCGTGTCCAAAAGACCCAGCCACAGAGGAGTTCCGTGGGTGTCATATGGACAAAAACCTCACGGGTCGAAAGCGCGAGGCCGCCACGCTTATCGGTTAGCGCGAAGTTGCCATTTGCTGCGCCATTGCGCACCACCCAGCCGAGGATCGGGATGCCGGCGACCGCCAGTCCGAGCCAGGTGCCGCGTGGCCGCATCCGGCCGCTGAGGAGCGCAAGCGCCGCCCCCAGCAGCACGGCCCAGACCCAGATCGCTTTGGTCAGGACCAAGGCCGCCGCTGCCAGGCCTGCCGCGATGGCCCGGCCGTGCGATGGCGTCCGCAGCCAAGCCACCAGCGTCGCCAGCAGCAGTGCCAAGAGAAAGAGCGCAAGATGATCGGACAGCACCTCCCACCTGCCGCGAAGCATTTGCAGGTTCAACGCGACGTAGCCGAAGCCGATCGTCCCGGCGACGACCGCGCCGGTCAGACGCCAAGCGGTCCAGCCAGTCAGTGCCGCGGCACCGATGGCAAGTATCACATTCGCCCATTGCGCCGGCCGAAACAGCGCCGGCTCGCAGGCTGCGCCCGGCAGCAGGCAAGACGGGGCCAGGCGGCCGAGCGGGGTGGTCGCCATCAGCCCCGCGAGTAGCAGCGGATAGCCGGGCTCCCGTCCCGCCGCGGGCAGGCGACCGGTGGTCCGCAACTCCCGGGCCGCGCCGAGGTACTCGCGGGCATCGCCGCTGGCTTCGCCACCGGCGCGGAACCCAATGTTCAAAACCACTGCCAGAAGAAGAATAGCAAGCAGCGTCAATGGCCAGGCGATACGACGCATCAGTTCGCGTCGAGCTCCAGCCCTTCTTTACGGATGATGCCGCGCCACTTCTCGATCTCTGCCGCAACGAAAGCGTCGAACTGGGTCGGCGTCACTTGGAAGGGTGCTCCGCCCAGTTCCTCGAAGCGTGCCTTGGTCGCCGGCAGGGCGAGAAAGTCACCGATCGCGGCATTCAAGGCGTTGACGATTTCGGGCGGCAGGGCGGCCGGGCCGAATAGTCCGAACCAGGTATTCACCTCATAGCCCGCAAGTTCCGGCAGGCTTTCGCGCATGGTCGGCACATCAGGAAGTTGGCCATTGCGTTCGAGACTGGTCACCGCAAGCGGGCGCAGTCGTCCGGCCCTGATCTGCTCCATCACGCCGGTCAGATTGTCGATCAGGAAGCCGACATTGCCGGCCAGCAGATCGGTCTGGGCTGGCGCCGAGCCGCGATGCGCGATGTGAATCGCCTCGACATTCAGCAACTGGAGCATCCAGACCGGCGAGAGATGGGTCGATTGCCCGGCGCCTGTCGACGCATACGCGATCTTACCGGGATTGGCCCTTAGCCAAGCGGCGAACTCGGGCATTGTCCGCACCGAATTCGTCGCATTGACCACCAGCACATTGGGGCCGCGGATGGTGCCGGCGATATTGCTGAGCTGATCCGGCCGGTAGGGCAGGTTGCGGAACAGCGAATAGGCGATGGCCTGCGGCCCGATATTCCCCTTGAACAAGGTCAAGCCGTCGGGCTTGGCACGAACCACCTCGAGCGTGCCGATGGTGCCGCCCGCACCGGTGCGGTTCTCCACCACCACCGGCGTTCCCCAGCGGCCCTGCAGATACTGCGCGACAAGGCGCGCCATCACATCGGTTGTCCCACCGGCGGCCGAACCGACGACGATGCGGACCTGCCCTCCTGGCTTCCAGGCTTCGGCCATGGCCAAGGCCGGCAGCATGGCCGGCAGGAGGAGAGCAGCCCGGCGCTTCAGCATGGTTCAGCTTGCCTCCATCTGCAGGCCTTCCTTGCGGATGACGCCGCGCCACTTGGCGATCTCTCCATTCACGAAGGCCGCATAATCTTCGAGCGAGCCATAGAGCGACACGCCGCCCATCTCTCGCCAGCGCGCCTTGACCTCATCGGTGGCCTGCCATTGCCGCATGGCCTCGTTCAGGGATTGCGCGATGGCCGGCGGTGTGGCGGCCGGGGCGAAGATTCCGAACCAGGTATTGACCTCGAAATTGGCCAAAGCCGGCATTGTCTCCCGCGCTGCCGGGATATCGGGCAGCTGCGGATTGCGCTCGGCGCTGCTGACGGCGAGTGTTTTCACCCGCCCGGCTCGGATCTGCTGGATGCCGGAGGTGAGGTTATCCCACATGTAGTTGATATTGCCGGCGACCAGCTCGATCGCCGCCGGACCGGCGCCGCGGAAGGGGACATGGATCGCCTCCGTGCCGGTCAACTGGTTGAACCAGACGCCGGTCAGGTGCGGTGATTGCCCGACCCCGGGGGAGCCATAGCTGAGCTTGCCTGGGTTGGCTTTCAAATAAGCCACGAATTCGGCCATCGTATTGGCGGGAACCGAGGGATGCAGGACCAGCACATTGGTGCCGCGCACCGTGCCGGATATCGGCAGCAGGTCGGTAGGCTTGAACTGAAGATTGGTGAAAAGCGAGTAGCCGATCGCCTGCGGCCCGATATTGCCAAGCAACAGGGTTTGACCGTCCGGGGCCGCGCGCACGACCTCCATGGTTCCAATCGTACCGCCGGCGCCCGAACGGTTTTCAACCAGGCAATTTTGACCGAAATAGCTCTGCAGAAACGGGGCGAGCAGGCGGGCGCTGATATCGGCGGTGCCGCCCGGGGCGGCAGGGACGATGATCCGCAGCGCCTGGCTTGGTTTCCAGCCCTGGGCACGGCCAAGGATCGGCGCGGCGATCAGCCCGGGCAGCGCGAGCGTGATGCGGCGTGACAGCATGGGCGTTCTCCCGGTCAGATTGCGTTTGGCGATGTCTTGCGCCGATTGCCGGCGGAGGGAAAGCCGAAACGGGTCGTCACATCGGCCCGGAGGCTCATCCGATCCTTCGCCCAGCCTCAGCCGCCGACCAGGCGGGCAACCGCAAAGGCGACCGCTGCCGCCGCACCGCCAACGGCAAGGGTCTGCATCGCGCTGGCCAGCGGTGGTAGGCCGGTCACCGTGGCCTTCAGCCAGCCAAAAACAAGCAGTGCGAGGCCGGTCATTGCGCAACTGACCAGCAGCGCCGGCCGGGTCTCGGTGAACACGAAGTACGGCGATAGGGGGATCAGCCCACCGGCCACATAGGCGCCGCCGATCGTGGTGGCCGAGCGCAGCGCCCGGCCGGCCGCCGGCTCGCTCAACTCCAGCTCGAAGCGCATCATGAAATCGACCCATCGCCGACGGTCGGCGGCGATCGCCTCGGTCGCCCGCGCCAAGGTCTCGCCCCTGAGGCCGTAGCGATGGAGGATTGCCGAGACCTCCCACTTCTCGCGCTCGGGGTATGTGTGTGTCTCGGCTTCCTCCCGCTTCCGCTCGGCTTGGAAGTGCTGCGCGTCGGTCCGGGCCGCGAGGTAGCCGCCTAGGCCCATGGCCACGCAACCGGCAGCGATTTCCGCCAGGCCGGCAGTGACGATCAACCCATTACTGGCCACAGCGCCCGAAAGGCCGGCCGCCAGTGCGAAGGGCACGGTCAATCCGTCGGCAGTGCCGATCACCAGATCGCGGACCGTCTCGGAGCCAGTGAAATGCTGTTCGCCCTCCGGCGGCCCCGGGGGGCGCGGCGGCAGTCCTTCGCGGTAGGGGGAGGGCTGATCCATGCTATGCTCATACCCCGTGGGCTATCGCCAGGGCCAGCATCGCTTTGCTGCCCGCCGGTTGCCGCTCTGCCGGCCGGGCCGTATAGGGCGGACGAAAGAGAGAGTCCGCCGCCGTGGCCAGCACCGCCCCTCTTCCCGAAGCCGCCAACCCGGCGCTTAGCACGCAGGCTGAGCTCTTGGCCCGCCCGCTGACTGAGGCCCGGCGCATGGCCGATGCGATCCGGGCGCTCGCCATTGACGCGGTTGAGCAAGCCAAATCGGGCCACCCTGGCATGCCGATGGGGATGGCCGACGCGGCGACAGTGCTCTTCTCGAAATTCCTTAAATTTGATGCCGCCGACCCGCGTTGGTCGGATCGCGACCGTTTCGTCCTCTCGGCCGGCCATGGCTCGATGCTGCTATTCGCCCTGCTGCACCTCACGGGCCATGCGGGGATGGAGATCGAAGAGCTGCGCCGGTTCCGGCAACTCCATTCGGCCGCCGCCGGGCATCCGGAGTTTGGTGAGCACCCGGCGATCGAGACGACGACCGGCCCGCTCGGTCAAGGGCTTGGCAATGCCGTCGGCATGGCGATTGCGGAACGTTTGTTGGCGGCCCGCTTCGGTCGCTCCCTGGTTGATCACCGAACCTGGGTGATTGTCGGCGATGGTTGCCTGCAGGAAGGCATCAGCCATGAGGCTGCTTCCCTGGCCGGCCATCTCCAGCTCGGCAAGCTCTGCGTCCTATGGGACGATAACAGCATCACCATCGACGGCAGCACAGCGATTGCCACCAGCGATGATGTGCTGAAGCGGTTTCAGGCCTATGGCTGGGCGACGCGGCGGGTGAACGGCCACGACCCAGATGAGGTGGAGACGGCGCTCGCCTGGGCCAGCCGGTCGCGGCGCCCAACGCTGATCGCTTGTCGCACCATCATCGGCTTTGCGGCCCCTAGCAAGGCCGGTACGGCGGCGAGCCACGGCAGTCCGCTCGGTTCGACGGAGGCCGCTGCCGCCAAGGCGGCGCTCGGCTGGCCGCATCCGCCTTTTGAGATCCCGGCAGATCTGAAGGCGGGCTGGGAGGCAGTGGGCCGGCGCGGTGGGGGGACCCGTCGCGCCTGGCTGAAGCGGCTGGCCAAGCATCCCATGCGCGCGGAGTTCGACCGGGCTATCGCCGGCCGTCTGCCGGAGACTTGGCACGAGCCCCTGGCTGCCCTCCGTGCATCGCAGGTGGAGGAAAAGCCGAAGATCGCCAGCCGTATCGCGTCGCAACGTGCGCTGGAGGCCCTGGTGCCGGCGATTCCGGAAATGGTCGGTGGCTCGGCCGATCTTACCGGCTCGAACAACACCAATGTCAAAGGCATCCCCGCCATCGGGCCTGGGAATTTTGCCGGCCGTTATATCCACTACGGCGTTCGCGAGCACGGGATGGCGGCGGCGATGAACGGCATGGCGCTGCATGGTGGGATCATTCCCTATGGCGGCACCTTCCTTGTCTTTGCCGACTATCTGCGCCCGGCATTGCGGCTCGCCGCCTTGATGCGCCAGCGGGTGATCCATGTGCTGACTCACGACAGCATCGGCCTCGGCGAAGACGGGCCGACGCACCAGCCGGTCGAGACACTGGCGAGCCTTCGCTGCATCCCGAACCTGACGGTCTATCGGCCCGCCGATGCGATCGAGACGGGCGAGTGCTGGGAGTTGGCCATCAAGCGCAACGATGGGCCTAGCGTGCTGGCGCTCTCGCGGCAGAACCTCACGCCGTTCCGTACCGACCATGGCGAGAACCGCTGCGCCCGCGGCGGCTATGTGGTGCTTGAGGCGGAGGGGCCGAGGCGGGTCACGCTGATTGCCAGCGGTTCGGAAGTGCAACTCGCGCTGGTTGCTCATGCCGCCCTTGCGGCAGAGGGGATCGCGGCCGCCGTGGTCTCTCTCCCCTCGTTCGAACTCTTTGCCGCGCAGGACCCGAGCTACCACGCCGAAGTGCTGGGCAGCGCGCTTCGCGTCGGCATCGAAGCCGCGATCGGCTTCGGCTGGGACCGCTGGCTTGGCCCCGAGGGAATCTTCATAGGCATGAGCGGCTTCGGCGCGAGCGCGCCGGCTGAGGATCTTTTCAGACATTTCGGGATTACCCCGGAGGCGGTGGTCGCCGCAGTGCGCAAACGCCTGGGCTGAAAACCGGACAACACCGAAAGGAAGCGGGACTATGGCCGTTAAAGTTGCGATCAACGGGTTCGGGCGGATCGGCCGCCTGGTGCTGCGCGCTGCTATCGAGAGTGGGCGCAACGATGTCGAGTTCGTGGCAATCAATGATCTCGGCTCGGTCGAGGCGAATGCTCATATGCTGCGTTACGACAGCGTGCATGGGCGTTTCCCGGGCGAGATCGGAGTCGACGGGAACAACCTGCTGATCAAGACGCATGGCCGCACCTATGCGCCGATCAAGGTCTCGGCGGAGCGTGACCCGACCAAGGTGCCCTTCCAGGGCGTCGATGTGGCGATGGAATGCACCGGGATCTTTGCCAGCAAAGAGAAGGCCTCAGCTCTTATCACTGCCGGAGCGCGCAAAGTGATCATCTCCGCGCCTGGAGATAACGCCGACGCGACGATCGTCTACGGTGTCAACCATCACACCCTGACCAAAGACATGACGGTCATCTCGAACGCCTCTTGCACCACCAACTGTCTCTCTCCGGTCGCCAAGGTGCTGAACGATACGTTCGGGATTCTGCGGGGCTACATGGTCACGATCCACGCCTATACCGGCGACCAGAACACGGTCGATACGCTGCATAAGGACCTGCACCGGGCGCGCGCGGCGGCCGTCTCAGCGATACCGACTTCGACCGGCGCGGCCCGGGCGGTTGGCCTCGTCCTGCCCGAGCTGAAGGGCAAGCTGGATGGCACCGCGATCCGCATCCCGACACCGAACGTGTCGCTGATTTCGCTCGACTTCGTCCCCGCCAAGTCGGGCGTGACGAAGGAGGCAGTGAATGCAGCGATGAAGGCGGCCTCGGAAGGTACGCTGAAGGGCATCCTCGGCTACAATACCGAACCGCTCGTCTCGATGGATTTCAATCACAACCCCGCCAGCAGCACCTTCGATGCCACCCAGACCCAAGTGGTCGACGGCAGCCTCGTGCGGGTGCTGTCCTGGTATGATAACGAGTGGGGCTTTTCCAACCGGATGAGCGACACCGCCGCCCTGTTCGGCGGCCTCTAAGCCCTGATGCCGGTGCTGCCCCGATCAGGGCAGCACCGGCCCCCGACCCGCCCCGGAGCCACCGATGTCCGCGTTTCGTACCCTCGACGTCCTTGATCCCAAGGGCAAGCGGATCCTGTTGCGTGCCGATCTGAACGTTCCGGTACGCGGCGGTGCGATCACCGACCGGACGCGGATCGAGCGGCTCTGTCCGACCATTGCGGAACTTGCCCGCAAGGGTGGGCGGGTGATCGTCTGCAGCCATTTCGATCGGCCCAAGGGCAAGCGCCTGCCTGAGATGTCGCTGCAACCTATGGCAGCTGCTCTGGCGGAGGCGCTGCGCCGTCCGGTGGCTTGGGTCGATGACTGCGTAGGCCCAGCGGCGGAAGCGGCGG